>JAHEBG010000005.1 GCA_024642445.1 Gammaproteobacteria bacterium
TGATTGCCAAAGACCCGGCGTTGGCGCAAGGCGAGCCGGAGCCTTTGCATCCGAAGCCGATAGTGACCACACGCTTCCAGTTCAAGGAAGATTACACCGGCTATCTGGATGCGCGCCGTTCACAGCTGTATCTGGTGGAGGTTGCCCACGGGCATGCCACCGCCTTGACCCAAGGCCCGTTCGATCAGTACCTTCCGTCGTTCTCCCCCGACGGCAGCCAGATTGCGTTCGTCAGCAAGCGCGGTGAAGATCCGGATCGCCATCTGAATTTCGATTTGTTTACGGTGGAAGCGAAAGCCGGCGGTGTCGAAACCCAACGCACGCACTCTCCAGATACCGATCTGGATCCGTACTGGGAAACCCGGCCCAGCTGGAGCCCTGACGGCCTTAAAATTGCCTATGTGCGCAGTGTTGGCGGCCAATGGATTTACTACGCACCTTGGCAATTGGCGGTGCTGGATCTGCGCTCCGGCCGCGAGTGGCAACCGGCCTTGCCCGACATTTACACCATCAAGCCGCAATGGGCGCCCGACAGCCGGAATCTTTATGCCTTGGTGGAATCGCCGCAGGCAATGACTGCAGTGAAGGTGGATACCGTGCGTGGACGTGTTACCCCGATCACGCAGGGCGCACGCTTTGATTACGGCATTGCCGTCAGTTCCCGTGGCGATGTGGTGTTGAATTCAAGCACGCCCCGGCAGCCGTTTGAATTGCAGCGGGTTGAGCGCAATGGCAAACTTAGCCCGCTTACCCGGCACAATGCCTGGCTTGAAGGCAGAGCGTTGGCTGACAGTGAGGTCATACATTTCAACAGCGCCGACGGCACCCCGATTGAAGCCTTGTTGGTCAAACCGCTGGATTACACGCCGGGCAAAGCGTATCCGATGATCGTGCGTGCGCACGGCGGCCCGGTGTACCAGTTCAGTCAGGAATACATGGACGATTGGCAGGTGTACGCCAATGCCGGCTTCATGGTGCTGGCGGTGAATCCGCGCGGCAGCAGCGGGCGTGGCTTTGATTTTGCCCGTGCGATTTATGCCGACTGGGGTAACAAAGATGTGCAGGATGTTTTGGCCGGTGTGGATTATGCGGTAGCGCAGGGCTGGGCTGACCCCGAGCGTTTGGGTATTGGCGGTTGGAGCTACGGAGGCATACTCAGCAATTACGTGATTGCTTCCGATACCCGATTCAAAGCGGCGGTCAGCGGTGCCGGCCTGTCCAATTCCCTGGCGCTGTACGGGTTTGATCAATACACCCGCGAATACGAGTTGGAACTGGGTACGCCATGGGATAACCCGGAAGTTTACCGCAAGGTCAGCTATCCGTTTCTAGAGGCCAAGCGCATCCAAACGCCTACGTTGTTCCAATGCGCGGAGATGGATTACAACGTGCCATGTCTGGGTGCCATGCAGATGTATCAGGCGTTACGCTCGTTGCAGGTGCCCACGCAGCTGGTGGTGTATCCGGGCCAAAACCACGGCCTGAGCATTCCTTCCTACCTGCAAGACCGCATGCAACGCAATCTGGACTGGTACACTCGGTATCTACGTCAACCCGAGTGAAGCGTTTGATGCGAATACTGACAACCGTTGTCGCACTGCTGTTATTGCCGCTGGCGGCATCGGCTGAGTCACGTTTATTGCATGCCGGCAAGGTGATTGATGTGGATAACGCAACGGTGCGGGTCGATCAGGTCATCGCCGTTACCGACGGGAAAATCCAGTCGGTACTGCCGTATTCCCAGCAAGCCTTTGCCGGAAAGGTGCTGGAAGACTGGACGGCATTTACCGTTGCGCCGGGCTTCATGGATATGCATACGCATTTATCGGGCGATATCCAGTTTGCCGATACCGAAGCTTATCTTCGCGCCAAACCCGAAGACGATGTGCTGATCGGTGCAAACAACGCACGCAAAACCCTTGAGGCTGGCTTCACTACCGTGCGTGATGTCGGCAGTTATAACGCGTTTACCGATGTGGCATTGCGCAATGCCATTGCCAAAGGATGGATTCCAGGTCCGCGCATGTTCGTGGCCGGCGCCTACATTACGGTACCGGGCGGTGGTGGCGAAGTATCGGGTTTGATTGATACCGCGCGCATTCCGGCGCGTATGCGTGTGGGCGTTGCCAAAGGCGAACGCGAGGTGTCAGCCAAAACCCGGCTACTGTTGGACAATGGCGTGGACTGGATAAAAATGATTGTTACCGGTGCCGTGCTTACCGACGGCACCCAGGTTAACCAATCCGAATACAGTGAAACCGAAGTGCGTGCTGCGGTGGAAACGGCGGGCAAGCGCGGCCATTTCGTTACCGCCCATGCCCATGGTGCGCAAGGCATTAAAAATGCTGTCCGCGGCGGCGTACGTTCCATAGAACACGCCTCTCTGATTGACGACGAGGGCATTGCGCTGGCCAAAGCCAAGGGTACCTGGCTGGTAATGGATATTTACAATGGTGATTACATTGATACCGTGGGCCGCGCGCAAGGCTGGAGTGCGGAATCCCTGCAGAAAAATCTGGATACCACCGAAGCGCAGCGCATTGGTTTCACTAAAGCATTGAAAGCCGGTGTGCATCTGGCGTACGGCACCGATGCCGGTGTGTACCCGCACGGCGATAACGCCAAGCAATTCCCCTATATGGTGCGTTACGGTATGAGCCCCATGCAGGCGATTCAGGCGGCCACCATTGAAAGCGCACGCTTATTGCAGCAGTCACAGCAGTTGGGCTCTCTGCAGGCCGGCAAGACTGCGGATCTGGTGGCAATGGCCTGCAATCCAATCGAAGACATAAGCTGCACGGCACAGGTGTATTGGGTGATGAAAGACGGCAATATTTATCCGGGGAAAGCACAACATGAAAAACACTAAACAATTGGGTTTCTGGATGTGTCTGGCCCTTGTGGTCGGCAACATGATCGGTTCCGGGGTATTTTTGTTGCCGGCCAGTTTGGCGCCCTACGGCTTGAACAGTTTGTATGGCTGGGTGCTCACGGCAGTGGGCAGTTTATTGCTGGCTTCGGTTTTCGCCGGGCTGGCACGCGCCTTTCCCGGGCAGCCGGCGTATGCCTATGTGCGCATGGCGTTCGGCAATCGCGTGGGTTTTGTGGTGGCTTGGGGTTATTGGGTGGCCGTGTGGGTAGGCAACGCGGCCGTGGCCATTGCTGCTGTGAGTTACCTTTCGCATGTGATTCCCTGGATTGGCAGCACACCGGGCGCCTCCATTGGGGTTACCTTGGGGTTTATCTGGTTGTTCACCGCCATCAACTGCGTGGGCAGCCGTGAAACCGGTGGCGTGCAGATTCTTACCACCGTGCTGAAACTGCTGCCGTTGTTGGCGGTTATGGGTTTGGGCCTTTGGTTGGCATTGCAGGGCCGCATCGTGCCTGCTGCTGGCAGCACCGGCAGCATGGCTTTCAGTTGGGATGCGGTGAACGCCACCGCGGCATTAACCTTGTGGGCATTTTTGGGCTTGGAGTCGGCGGCGGTAGCCAGTGAAAAAGTCATCGATCCGGAGCGCAACATTCCGCGCGCCACTTTTTGGGGAACCTTGTTTACCGCAGTGGTGTATGTGATTACCTGCACCGTGGTGATTTTACTGATTCCGCAAAAAGATTTGGCCGTATCCAGTGCGCCGCTGGCCGATTTAATTGCCCAGTACTGGGGCGAAGGTTGGGGCGATTGGATAGCCGCATTTGCTGCCATCAGCGCGCTGGGCGCATTAAACGGTTGGATATTGTTGCAAGGCGAATTGCCGGGCCAAATGGCGCGTGCCGGGGCGTTTCCGGCGCTGTTGGCACGGCGCTCGTCACGCGATACGCCGGTGGTTTCGCTGGTGCTCACCGGGCTGTTGGTGAGCGGTGTGGTGTTGCTGAATGCCGATAAAGGCATGGTAGAAATTTTCACCTTTTTATTGCTGATTTCAACCTCTGCCATCCTGGTGATGTATTTACTTACCGCGGTGGGCGCGCTGGTGTTGCACTTCCGCGGTGAAATGGTGCTGAAGGCCAATCTGCGGCTGTTTTTGGCCTTGGCGTTCGGTGCCGCGGTGTATGCTTTGTGGACACTGATAGGCGCCGGTAAAGACGCCGTATTGTGGGGTTTCTTCCTGCTGGCCACGGCCTTGCCGGTGTATTATTTGAGCCGTTCGCACTATGGCAAAGCGTTGCTGAGCCTGCCTCTGGTGGCGTTGGTGCCGGCCTACCATTTCATCACCCATTTCACGATGTAAGCTAATTCGACGATGAGTCCTTCATGAGCCGTGATCCGCGATACGACATTTTATTCGAGCCTGTTCAAATCGGGCCAGTGACCGCACGCAACCGTTTTTACCAGGTGCCGCATTGCAATGGCATGGGCCACCAGATGCCGGAAGCGCATGCCGCCATGCGCGAAGTCAAGGCTCAGGGCGGTTGGGCCGTAGTCAGTACCGAGGAGTGCGAAATCCATCCCAGCGGCGATGTCTCGCCCTATGTGGAAGCGCGTCTGTGGGACGACGGCGATATTCCTTCGCTGGCCCTGATGTGTGAAAAAGTCAAAGCGCACGGTGCGCTCAGTGCCGTGGAATTAACCCACAACGGCTACACCGCCTCCAATCTGTACAGCCGGGAGGTGCCGATTTCCCCCTCACATACGCCATTGAAATACGGGTACCCTTTGCAGGCGCGTGCCATGACCTTGCACGACATCCGTGAATACCGGCGCTGGCACCGCAATGCCGCCTTGCGTGCCAAGCGCGCGGGTTTCGACATCATCTACGTGTATGCCGCCCACGATCTGTCTTTGGCTATGCACTTCCTGCAGAAACGCCGCAATCAACGCACCGACGACTACGGCGGCACCCTGGAAAACCGGCTGCGCTTGTTGCGTGAAGTACTGCAGGACACCAAAGAGGCGGTAGGCGATACCTGCGCGGTGGCCTTACGTTTTGCCACCGAAGAATTTTTGGGCGAAGGTGGCGTGGAAAATGCCGAAGCCAAGGAAATTGTGCATCATTTGGCCGATTTGCCCGATATTTGGGATGTGAATGTGGCGGCCTGGTACAACGATTCGCAAACCTCACGCTTTGCGGCTGAAGGTTACCAACAACCGTTCACTGCGTGGGTGAAACAAATGACCCGCAAACCGGTGGTGGGCGTGGGGCGCTTTACCTCGCCCGATACCATGGCGCGCTTGGTACGCGAAGGCGCGCTCGATATGATCGGTGCCGCGCGGCCTTCAATCGCCGATCCATTTTTGCCGAAAAAAATCGAAAGCGGGGCCATCAATAGCATCCGCGAGTGCATTGGCTGCAATATCTGCGTATCCGGCGATATGACCATTACTCCGATCCGTTGCACGCAAAACCCAACCATGGGCGAGGAGTGGCGTAAAGGCTGGCATCCCGAACACATGCCGGCAAAGCAATCGGAAAAACGTATTCTGGTGGTCGGCGCAGGGCCTGCCGGGCTGGAAGCTACCCGGGCTTTCGGGCAGCGCGGCTACGAAGTGATGTTGGCCGAAGCCGGCGAACAGTTGGGCGGCCGCGTGCTGCGAGAAGCCGGCTTGCCGGGTTTAAGCGAATGGCGACGGGTCCGCGATTGGCGTGTGGGCCAGATCGAGCCGATGCCGAATGTCTCGGTGTTTCGCGGCAACCGACTGAGCGCCCAGGACGTATTGGATGTGGGTGCCGATGCCGTGGTGCTGGCTACCGGCTCGCATTGGGTCAAGACCGGCATCGGACGCAGCAGCAGCGAAGCCTTTGACGGCCATGCACTGCCCGGTGTGTTCAGCCCTGACGACATCATGGCCGGTCGCTATCCGGAATCCGGGCCGGTTGTGATTTACGACGACGACGGGTTCTATCTGGCCAGTGTTCTGGCCGAGGCCTTGGTGGCCCAAGGGCTTGAGGTGCACTTGGTGTGTAGCGACGATGTGGTGGCCGGCTGGACCGTCAACACGCTGGAATATCGCCCGATTCAAAAGCGTCTGCGCGCATTGGGTGTGCATCTGCATACCGGGAAACTGTTGCAGGCCTTCACCGGTCAGGCCGTCCGACTGGCGTGTGCATGGTCGGATACTGAAATTACCCTGGCCGCCACGGCATTGGTGCCGGTGACCATGCGTTTGCCTGAGGATGCACTGCATCAGGCCCTGCTGCACCGGCAATCCGAGTGGCTTGATGCCGGAATCACGTCCGTGCAGTGCATTGGTGATGCTCTGGCGCCGGGCTTGATCGCCCATGCGGTGTATGCAGGCCACCGTGTGGCGCGTGAGTTCGACAGTGTCGAATCCGGCGATGTGCCGTTCAAGCGAATCCGACACCGCTTCTGAATCTTAAGCCTGCGCTCAGGCAGGCTTCGGCAAGGCGCGGTAAAATAGCGCCATGGATTCCGTTCAGAACATTGCCAGTTACCGTTTTGTCCGCATCGACGATGTCGATGCCTTGGCTGTGCGGGTAAAACAGTGGTGCATGGATGCCGACTTGAAAGGCACCGTGCTGGTGTCGCCGGAGGGTATCAATATCTTTCTGGCCGGCAGTGCCGAGGGCATCGCAGAATTTCTGGCGCAGTTGCAGCAGGATCCGCGTTTCCAGGATATGGCGGTTAAATACAGCACCAGCACATTTGTGCCGTTCAAGCGGCTGCGGGTGAAGCGCAAACAGGAAATCATCACCTACCGCGACCCCGATCTGAAGCCGGATGCCGGCAGGGCACCTTCGGTTGCACCGGAAACCTTGGAACGCTGGCTGGCACAGGGCCATGACGACGACGGGCGTGCCGTAATACTGCTGGATACCCGCAATGCCGAAGAGGTGGTGTACGGCACATTCGAGGGTGCATTGCATTTTCCCATCCGCAAATTCACCGATCTGCCCGAAGCTGTGGCACAACAGAAATCAGAATTGGAAGGCAAAACCGTGGTCAGTTTCTGCACCGGCGGTATCCGCTGCGAGAAATCGGTACTGCGCATGCAAAGTGACGGGTATCCGAACTGCTATCAGCTGGAAGGCGGCATTCTGGGGTATTTCGAAAAAGTGGGCGGCAGACATTATCAAGGCCGCTGTTTTGTGTTCGACGACCGCATCGCGCTCGATCCGGACTTATCGCCCTTGATTGAAACGCCGGGTTTTTAATACGGCAATACATTGTGGTGGATCGGAGGAGGATCGAACTCCCGACCTCGTCATTGCGAACGACGCGCTCTCCCAGCTGAGCTACCGACCCATGGCAAAAGCCTAATTCATATCGTCAGTACCGACAAGTTAGGTCAGTCCATCCGCAATGTTTTCTCCAGAAGGGCCTGACGCCAGCCCTGCAGAAACGGTGGCCACTGTCCTGTGGTCAGCAAAAACTCCAGATGTTTGCGCGAGGCCAGCAGGCCTTCGGGAATCTGCAGCTCGCCGGCGCAGGTTAATACCGCCTGTTGCATGGCTTTCAGGCGGGCTTTGGCCTCGCTGTCGGGTTCAAATGCCAAGGGCATCGTTTTTTCTTCAGCGCTGAACGGCTTCTGCAATAGCGCAAACAGATGCAGGCGTGCCGATTTCGGCGCTTTCGGGAAGCGCGCCAGAACCGCATCCACATCTTCGACACAGGTGGGAGTTTGCCTAGCCAGCGCGAATGCGGCATCGTTGTCGATGATCCAGCGTTTGGGTTTGTTTTTTTCAATGGCACGGGCGTCACGCCACTGCAAAATCCGGCGCAGACGCCACTGCGCTTCTGCCGGCATCGGCTGGTTACTGCGCACCCCCAGATGCGGATTGTCATCCGCTTGTTCGTTGCGCGCCGAATCCACGGCAAACGCACAATCCGAATCCAACCATGCCGTGCGGCCCTGTGTCTGCAGCCGTTGCTGTAGATCGGCGTACATCGGCAGCAGGTAACGGACGTCATCGGCGGCATAATGTTTTTGGGAATCGGTTAAGGGCCGTTGCAGCCAATCGGATCGGGTTTCGCCTTTTTCAAGGGTGACGTTACACAGTTGCTCCACCAGCTTCAGGTAGCTCAAACTGCCACCCAGGCCGCACAGGGCTGCAGCCACTTGGGTGTCGAAAACTGGCGAGGGTACGGCATCACATCCGGCTTTGAAGGCCTGCAGGTCTTCGCTGCAGGAGTGCATGATCTTGAGCACGGCGGTATTCTCCAGCATCGGCTTCAATGCCGCCGCCACCGCGGGAATGCTGGCGTCAACCAATGCAATTTCCTCGCCGATGACCAACTGTACCAATGCCAGCTGTGGAAAATAGGTCCGTTCCCGGATGAATTCAGTGTCCATGCCGATGTGTGTGGCATGCGCATGTTTTTGTAAAAACGCGGTTAAATCGGAAGGCGTGTCCAGCCAAATCATAGCGGATTCTTGTGACTTGAGATAAGGTAGCTTAACGCGCTACCCAAGGCTTGCCCAGAACTTTCATGACCGCATTTCAATCGTTTCCTGTCCGAAGTCTGTTGCCTGTGCTGGTGGCCGGCGTATTGGTGGCCTGCAGCGGTCCTTCTCGGCAAGCAACGGAAGTCACGTCGAACGGCGTGGTTACCGAGGAACGCTGGCAGCCTGGGCAAATATTCGCTGATCGTCTGGCAAAAGGGCGCTTCGGCCCTGAAATGATAGTCATCGTGCCGGGGGAGTTTACTTTGGGCACGTCCGGCAATGATAAAAACGCCTTGCCGAATGAAAAACCGGCACATCGGGTACAAATTCCGGATTTATTGGCCATCGCACGCGCCGAAATTACCGTGGCCCAGTTCGCCGCATTTATCGCCGACACCGATTACGTGACCGTTGCCGAGCAGGTAGGAACCAGCGAGGTGTTTGATCTGGCCAGCAGCAAGTTGGTGCCGGGCAAGGGTGTTAATTGGCGCCATGACCATCTGGGCAAAACCTCGGGCGACGACTTTCCTGTGGTGCATGTGGCCTTCGCCGATGCCGAAGCCTACGCGCAATGGCTAAGCGCCAAATCCGGCAAGCGCTACCGTTTGCCATCCGAGGCGGAATGGGAATATGTGCTGCGTGCCGGCACCGATAGCATTTACCCGTGGGGTGACAAAGCCAAGAATCTTGAAAAAGGCAATCTTACCGGTGCTTTGGATATTTTCCCCAACGGCAGGAATTGGCGCAATGCCATTGCCCATTACCGCGATGGCTATTGGGCCTTGGCACCGGTGCGCCAATACTCCAGCGAGGGTTTCGGCACCTTTGATATGACCGGTAATGTCTCGGAATGGGTGCAGGATTGCTGGCATGAAAACTACCGGCGCGCCCCTGGCAATGGTCAGGCCTGGGTTAATCCGGGCTGCAGTCAACGGGTAGTTCGCGGCAGTGCCTGGCTCAGTGCCGTTACCCAGGCGCGTTCATCGTTCCGTGCTGCCGCGGATGCAGAGCAGACCAGCGCACGCATCGGATTCAGAGTGGTCAGGGAGCGCTAGCGCTCAACAGACGATTGACGTCGAACGCGTGCAGTGCACGTGCCAGATTCTCCGCCATTGATAGTCCTGAATCGAGAACCTCCGGATCCTGTCGCAAATGCCTAAGTGCCCGCTGCAGTTCTTGCAAGCGCATGCTGTCATTCAGCGCATCATGCCCCTGCGATTTCGCCAGTTTCTGGCCAGCTTCGTCCAGCACCAGATCGATATGCCAATATTCCGGTGTCGGCAAGCCCAATTGTTGCTGTAAAAAAATCTGCCGTGCCGTTGAGTCCAACAAATCCGCACCACGCACCACTTGCGTAATACCCTGCAAGGCATCATCCAGCACCACCGCCAATTGGTAGGCATACAGGCCATCAGCGCGTTTCAATACGAAATCTCCGACATCACCAGCCAGCGCCTGCACCTGCGCGCCTTGCAGGCCATCGTGGAAACGGCATTCAATGTCGGGAACCCTTAGACGAACGGCCGCGTGTGTTTTATCCAACGGCGCAATGCAATGCCGGTGGATGCCATTGCTGTCGGCAAGTTGTGTGCGTGTGCAGGAACAGTAAAAGGCCTTGTCTTCGGCCAGCAATCGCGTCAGTGCCTGCTCGTACAAAGCGTGCCGCTGCGATTGGTAGACCACGGGTAGATCGGAAAACAGCCCGAAATCGGCCAATTGTTGAATCTGGCGTTCGGCCATGCCGGGGATTTCCCGGGGCGGGTCCAGATCTTCCACGCGCACCAGCCACTGCCCGTGCCGGGATTTAACTAAAAAATAACTGGCCAAGGCCGCTGCCAGCGAGCCTGCATGCAAGGGGCCGGTAGGCGAGGGCGCAAACCGACCACGGGGCGGAAGGGCTTCAGTCACGGTTTATTCACTTGAAATCTACAATATTGGCTACAATTCATTATCAGGCACCCGCCTTATCCTACAAAGGGTTTTTACCATGTTCAAACGTATTGCATTATTCCTTGCCACCAATTTGGCCGTATTGGCATTACTCAGCATTGTTCTGAGCGTACTGCAGAATGTGTTCGGCATCCAATTGGGCAATAACGGCGTGTTGCTGGTGTTCGCGGTCATCTTCGGATTCGGCGGATCTCTGATTTCGCTGATGATTTCCAAATGGATGGCCAAACGCATTACCGGTATGCACATCATTGAGAATCCCGGCAATGAACTCGAGCAATGGCTGGTATCAACCGTACGTCGCCAATCGGAAAAGGCCGGCATCAAAATGCCGGAAGTGGGCATTTACGATGCACCCGAAATCAATGCCTTCGCCACGGGTCCAAGCCGCAATAATTCGCTGGTTGCGGTATCCACCGGCTTGTTGCGCTCGATGAGCCGTGATGAAGCCGAAGCGGTGCTCGGCCATGAAGTCAGTCACGTTGCCAACGGCGATATGGTGACCATGGCACTGTTGCAGGGCGTGATGAATACCTTCGTCATCGTGCTGTCGCGTCTGGTTGGACGTGTGGTCGATTCGGTGGTGTTCGGCAACCGCGATAGCGGCCCAGGCTTCGGCTACTTCATCATCGTGTTCATCCTCGACATGATATTCGGCTTGTTCGCCTCCTTCATCACTGCTTGGTTCAGTCGTCAACGCGAATTCCGTGCCGATGCCGGCGGCGCCCACTTGGCCGGTAAAGAAAAAATGATCGCCGCCCTGCAACGTCTGGCGCAGAACCACGGCCAGAGCAGCCTGCCCACACAGATTGCCGCTTTCGGAATCTCCTCCGGCCTGAAGTCGGGTATCGGTGCCTTGATGATGACCCATCCGCCTCTGGAAGTACGAATTGCCGCACTGCGCAACAGCGGTTCTGCGGTATCACGCTGATAGGGCTGTGTGTTGAATGAAAAAAACCGCCGTAAGGCGGTTTTTTTTCAGTTGTTGAAGTCGTAATTCATTTGTGCCAACGGAGGCGACAGGAAGTTGCCCTGGATCCAGTCAACTCCGGCACTGAACAGGAAGCTGACGGTATTGGCGTCGGAGACGAATTCGGCCATGGTGGTTTTCTCCAAATTTCGGGCCTGCTGTACGAATTCCCGGATTTTGGCCTGATTGGCGGTATTTTTATCCAGATCTTCGACAAAGCTGCGGTCAATCTTGATGAGGTCGGCATCGAAATGGCTGAGCATTTTCAGGGAGTCAACGCTTGTACCGAATTGCGACAGACCCAAACGAACGCCCAATGGGGCGACCGCTTTCTTGAATGCTTGGATGTCTTTCAGACGGGTGATGATTTTCGATTCCGGCAATTGCAGTACCAAGCGTCGGCCTTCTACGGCATTTGCATTGAGTGCAGTGCTAATCAAGTCGACCAGCGCGTTATCGAGCAGCGAGTCGGGTGAAATTTTGACGAAAAACTGGGTGTTGATACCTTTCTGATAGCGCTCTGCCAACAGGCTGATGGCCTGACCGACCACCCATTGATCGATGTCCGCAATCAAGCCGTGGTTCTGTGCAATTGGCATGAAATGATCAGGCGAAACCGTTTCGCTGTCGTCGGGGGAGGGCAGACGGATCAGCAGTTCGTAGCTTTCGATTTCCTCTTCTTGCAATAAATTGATTACCGGCTGATAGCGCAGCACGAACTCGTCGTTTTTGATGGCCTTGACCAGACGTTCCTTCCAGGCTTTGTCCAGTTCGGCATCGGCGCGTTCACCGGCACTTGGGTCGAAAACGTCAAAACGGTTGCCGCCCAGCCCTTCCATGGATTGCAAGAGCCGTCCGGCGGTCTGGAGGATTTCCGGAACGCTGGCGTTTTGCTCGGTGATCTGTACGGCGGCGATGCAGGCGCTGAAAGTAATTGACTGGTCTTCGATGTCGAGCAGGATGTTGTCGAATGCCTTGTGCAGACGTTCGGTCAGCGCATGGGTCTTTTCGAAACCGCTGTCGTTGCAGATGACCGCTAGACTGTGGTCACGGAAGTGGCAGCAGACCCCGTCTTCAGCCACCAGCGCTGAAAGCCGGTTGGCAAATTCAACCACCATGCTGTCTGCGAAATTCAAACCCAGGCTGCGCACACGTTGTTCAATCTGGTCTGGCTCCAACAGCAGAACCGCTTGATGGCTTTTGCCGGTACCGGCTTCGAGCACGGCTTCTTCCAGAAGGTTCATGAAATACTTGCGGTTGAACAGGCCGGTATGGCCGTCGCGGTCTTTCAGTTCGCGCAATTGCTCGGTCAGTTTGCTGTCGTGCAACTGCGGACGGGCCACCAGCTGCATGCAAAGCTCACCGTCGTAGGTGGCCGGCATCATTTCGAAGTCGATGGCGGTGGTATTGCCGTTTTCCGGATGGATGGTGACCAGAATGGAAGGTGGGCACTGCCGGGTCTTCCCGAAATCCTTGATGATCTGCTTGAATTGCGCCTGCTGAGCACTGTCAATCAAATCGAGGATCGGCATGCCCTCAAGCTCGTCGAAACCGGCATAGCCGAACATCTGCAGATAGGATTCATTGGCGCGGATATGCATGCCGTCATGGATGTAGGCAATGGGGTCGCGCGATGATTCGATCAGCGCATCGCAGCGGCGCTCGGATTCGCGTAGGTCGGCTTCGAAGTGACGCAGCGCACGGCGATTAAGCAGGCCCTTGAATTGACGTCGGATGATGAATTGCAAGTGTTTTGGTTTGTCGCGTAAAGCCTGATCAGCCACCCCGTTGTTGATGGCCTCCATCGCCGCGTCATTGCTGAGTTGATCGACGACCGCGATGACCGGCAGATCCTTGCCGAGTTTCTTGATGGCGTTGCAGACATCGGCAATCGGGAATTCCTCATCCAGAGGGTTGGCCAGCACCATATCAACTTCACTCTGTTCAACCATGGCTTCAAGTTGTTCGAAATCGTCCGCACGTTCCGGACGCACGACGATACCGCCATTACGGATGTGGCTGATCAGGAATTCGGCTTGTTCCAATCGCTTTTCGATGATTAACAGCCGCAGCGCTTGATCCGGTTTCGACATACATGCAATCCTTGGACAGACTTTAACAATAGCAAAAAAGTGGCTGAAAAAGCTAGGAAATTGGCGATTTAAAAGGCTGGCCGGCGATTTCTCGAACCAATTTCGGTACCAGATAGCCCGGCAATGCCTTCATCATCTGCTGATGCAGGGCGATGGCGGTATCGTCGGACACCTCAAAGTGTGAAGCGCCTTGCACTTTATCGAGCTGATGCAGGTAGTACGGCAACACGCGGCAGGCGAACAGCCGCTCAGACAGGCAGGTCAGTGCCTCAGGCGCATCGTTTACACCTTTCAGCAGTACCGATTGGTTGAGCAGAGTGATGCCGTTTTCCGCTAACCGCAACAATGCCGCTTGCACGTCTTCACACAGTTCATTGGCATGATTGGCGTGTACCACCATCACCAGCGGCCAAGGCAGGGAGCTCAGCCATTCCAATAGCGCATCATCCACCCGTTGTGGCAACACAATCGGCAAACGGGTGTGAATGCGCAGACGGTGCAAATGTGGAATGGTCGCCAATTGCCCTGTCAGTTCCGCCAGTTTTGCGGTACTCAAGGCCAAGGGGTCGCCCCCGGACAGCAACAACTCATGAATGCTGGGGTCATCGCGAAGGTAGGCAATGGCCTGTTGCCATTGCCCTGCAGCGGCGGTTTCTTCGGAATACGGGAAGTGACGGCGAAAGCAATACCGGCAATTGATGGCGCAGGCGCCGGTACTTACCAATAAGGCCCGTCCTTGGTATTTGTGCAGTACCCCCGGCGCTTGCCGTGCACCCATATCGCCAACGGCATCCAACCGGTACCCGGCGCTCTCGGACGCTTCGTCAATCACCGGCAATACTTGGCGCAGCAGGGGGTCGTTGATGTCGCCGTAGCGCATTTTGGCGGCAAAGCCACGTGGAACCCGGAAGCTGAAGGCCTGTTCGGCAGGTACCGATACCCGCCCGGAAAAGGCCTGCAAACCGAGCAATTGCAGGAGTTCCATCGGGTCGCGTAGGCTGTCGCGCCAAAGCTGTTGCCATGACGGCATTTGAGAAGGAAGGGGTTTGACGGTTATCATAGGGG
>JAHEBG010000006.1 GCA_024642445.1 Gammaproteobacteria bacterium
CATACACCACAACGCAAACTTCATAGCCGGCAGATTGCAATTGTCCTGCCAATAGGCAGAACTGCCGCTCCGCACCCCCTTGGCCGAGCGATTTAATCAACAACAGTATTCTGCGGCAATTATCGCTCATCGCATCACCCTGATGGTTTTTTGCCACTGAAAATAGCAACCAACTGAGGCTTGAAATGCCAAGCTACCAGCAAGCCAAACATAGTGAGACAACTTACCCTGACAATGAAGTGCGATATTTCGAATTCAACACCATTGGCAGCACCCATAGCGATGCCGGCTACAAGTATGGCTATCATTAAAAAAAGGCTCTTGCCGAACCGAAGCGCCAGCCTTGCCTGTCTGCGGACAAGTAAGTAAATCCACAACAGCATCAACCCATAAACAAGTGTCTGTGCCTTTGCAATGCCTGTTGGATTGACGTTTTTAGAAGCCCACAAGCTTAGTGCTACAAATAGCATGCCGCCGAATAACCATATAATGGACGCTTTGTTCAATTGCTTGACGAGAATCAAATAAACAGCAATTGCTTGGAATAGGTTATACAACATCACCGAGGTAACCAACCAGGGCAGATACATGATGGCATGATCATAGGGTGGTTTCGCGAAGATATGGACGATTTCTCCTGAAAACGCTATTAACCCCAACCATGCCAGCGCGAAAAGAAAGCAGATCTCCTTGATACGCTCTGCAAGTTTAGCGCTGCAATCACCGCCTGTGGCATTATAAAGTCGAGAGGCCTCGGTTAGCCAAACTGTTTGAATGACCGCGCCGAATAGCAGGCCAATGCCTGAAATTGATGCGGCAACCGCATATATGCCGGCCTCGGAAACTCCCCAGAACTGTGCGACCAGCCAGCGATCCATTGAGCTGATAATCCAGAAAATCGGCGCACTAACAGCTGCAGGCAGGCCAATTTTGATAAGTTGCCAGGCCTGGGAAATGCCAGGAAATTCGAGTGGTTTGTTATGGCCGATTAGCGGGCTCGAAACCAATACTGCAGCCAACACACCAATGGTATAGCCACTTACCAAGGTAATCGCTTGGCTATGCCCCGAAAAACCACGTGCCAAAACCCAGGCATACATGACAACACCGCCCGTTGTCATCGCCAAAGCCAACTTCAGGTATTGCCTTGAAGCTTTCATCCGGGATTGGCAGATTGAAAAAATCATGGTCGAAAAAATCCCCACTGCCAGCCACGGTGCCGACTCAGGACTTTGCTTGCCCCATAGCCACCACGCGACAGCCCCGATTGCCGCAGCGCAGACAGAAAGAACGATAGCCAGCGCCCAGATATGGCTCTCGATTTTATCGGCATCGTGCTTTGCTGCGCCAGGTATAGATTGCAGATAGGTGAGATCAAGGCCGAGCAGGGCAACAACCGAAACAAACGAGATATAGCTGTTAGCGAGTGCTGCAGTACCGAATTGCGCTGGAAGGAAAATTAGAGTAAGCAAGGGTAGCAGGAGTACACCCAAGCCCCTAGACAGGCCTTGCCCGATCAACACAAACAGGCTGCTGACCACTATTTTCCTGCTCTCGCTCACTGCTTGGCCTCGTGCAATAGATCCAGATATGCATTGGCAATATTTTTAATGGAAAATGCTGTCGCGTCCCAAGACGCGGAAACCAAGCTGCCGTTCAAAACGCCTTTAATTGTTTCTGCCATCTGCACGGTATTGCCAATCGGCACTAAATGCCCGTATCGACCATCGGCCAATATCTGGCGCGGGCCGAACGGGCAATCCGTTGCTACCACGGGTATGCCATGCGCCAAGGCTTCCAAGAGTACATTCGGATAGCCTTCCGTTTCGGATGACAAAGCGAACGCATCGGCCCGTCTAAACCACGGATGTGGATTGGCTTGCTCGCCAAGCAAATGCACACGGCCTTGCAAACCCAATAATTCAATCTGTTTGGTTATGGCATTTTCAAGCGGTCCTGCACCGATCAAAACCAGGTGCTGCGGAATTATCGGCGCAAGCAGGGAATACGCATCGATCAACAATGTGAAATTCTTTTGCCAGACTAGCCTGCCTACGCTCAGGATAAATCTATGCGGAAACACCGAAAGCGCAGTATCCGCTTGTTCAGCAAGCAGCTTAAGCTTGCCCGCATCCACTGGATTGGGAATGGATTTGACCATCACCTTAGAGTTTGTGATTTCAGCAAGCTCTTTTGCCACCCCATCCGAGACGCCTATTGCGCCGTTGGCATATCGGTATAGAGCCTTTTTCAAGATCGAAAGCGTTTTGCTGCTTGAATTTCTCGATGCGCAAGCTTCTCGAATGACCAAGGTTGCACCGGAATGCACTACTGCACGCGCAGCACAGGCCAGGAGATTGGTGCCAGTTCCGGTAGTTAAGTAAACAACTTTGTGATTACGGCTAAACTCGCGACAAAAGAAGAAAAATGCATGGAATGCCAACCGTATGCCCTTAAAGTAACTGGGCGCAAGGACTCGTAGGCGAACGCCCTGGGGTACTGCATTACGCAACGCATCTGCTTCACGTAAACAGATTATCTCGACATCACAATTCTCGGAAAACTGTCTGGCTAGCATCAACATCACGCGCTCGGCACCGCCCAGTGCCAAATCGGACATAACAATTCGAATTGATGTGCCACCATTCACTCGCGCTGCTCCTTAAGCATGGAGCAAAGCAGCTTATGGTATTGATCTGCGGTCACTGCCCAGCTGCTACAAGCCTGCAGATGCATTTTACCCCGATGCCCCATAGCAAGCCATTGTGGCATATCCAACAGGCAGCGCCGAATTCCTGAGGCGAGTGCCTCAACATCATCAGGTTTAAATAACCAGCCGTTTTCGCCATCGCGCACTAAATCGACTACGCCTGGCAAATCGGCACATAGCACCGGAAGCCCCGAAGCCACCGCCTCGGCCAGCACATTGGGACGGCCTTCGTTGCGGCTTGACAACACAAATACATCGGCATTGGCGTAACACTCCGGCATTTGATTCGGAGAAATCAAGCCCATCAATCGAATATTCTTGCTCAGCCCGAAGGCCTGCAAACACGTTTGCAGACGATCACGCTCTGGCCCTTCGCCCACGATAACGAGCTCAATATCTGCCTCCGCCATCATCTTTGCTAAGGCAGAAATCAAGATATCGAACCCTTTCACAGGCAACAAACTGCCTACTGCCAGCAGCCTTATTGCCTGCCCTTGAATTCTTGGCGTATGCCTATTATTGAAAAAAGCATCCGAAACACCGTTAGGGCTATGGCAAATCTTGTCTGCATATTTTGGGTATTGTGCTTGCAAATCCAAGCACATCGCTTTAGATACACAGACCACTGCATTGGCTTGCGTTACTACCGAGTCCAACAGCCATCTGAACAAAATACCGCCACGAGCCTTTTCCACATCGCTGCCGCGGAGTGTTACCAGCACGGGCTTTCCTGTCATTCGACCCAGGATAATTGCCAACAGGCCACAAACCGACCAATTGCCATGAATGGCCTGTGCATGGCGTGAACGGAACAGGCCGTTAAGGAACAGGGAGGACAACAACAGCGGCAACAGCAAGAATGCGAATGGCTTTCTGCGTAAAGAAGGTAAAACTCCTCCCGAGCCGCTTAATAACTGCCAGCGCTTGAATGCATAACGCGCTGGATGTACTTTCACACCATCCAATTCATTGATTGAATCCAGCGTATCATCCGGGCAAACCACATCCACATTCCACCATGGCAGTAAAGCCGAATACAGCCGGTGTACGAAAATTCCTGAAGATGAGCTCTCACGCAGCGGATATGACGTTGACAACGCCAGCAGCCGCTGACGCTGATCATTCATCTTTTCAATCATATCTGCGGTACATCAACGCGGTAATCTGCTCCGAGATCAGCCCGATAAGGAAAATGATGACCGAAGCACTGAACAGAAGCGTACTCATATTGGTCAGACGCCCTTCGGTAAAATAGGTATAGGCGTAATAACCGATACCAGTGAGAAAGAAGCCCAGCGCGGTGGGCGCAAACAATTTTACCGGTGAAAACAACGTAGCAATCTTAAAGATGATCAGTAGAAACCGAACGCCATCCTGCAAGGGGCGAATATGGCTCTGAGTGCCCAGGCGCTGCAATACATCAACCGGCACATACTTCACCGGGTACCCGCTCCGGAAAAAAGCCATTGTGCTGGTGGTAGGGTAAGAGAATCCGTTCGGCAACAGGTGCAGGAACTCCTTGAACTTGTCGGCTCGCACGGCGCGGAACCCCGAGGTCAGATCATCGATGCGATGGCCGGTCATCCAGCTGGCCAGCCGGTTGTATAGACCATTGGCCAGACCCCGCCCGAAACTGGCCTGACCGTTACGGCTGCGCGCGCCCACAACCATATCGTAGCCGTCATTGAGTGCGCCCAACAGTTTGTCGATATCTTCAGGCCGGTGCTGCCCGTCAGCGTCCATAAATATCAGGATTTCACCGGTGGCAGCCTTTGCCCCCCGTTTGATGCTGGCGCCGTTTCCCATCGAGTATGGGTTGGATAATACCGTGACCCCAGTACGCTTTGCCTGTTCGGCCGTGTCGTCAGTAGAGCCGTCATTCACAACGATGATTTCCGCAACAGGATAGCGGGCACGCAACGCCGATAGAAAGCGCTGCAATCCGTCCGATTCGTTTTTTGCCGGCAATACGATGGAAATCGACATGTGTCGCCCGGTTGATAGGGAGGTTTTAGAGTACCGAAGTTCGTTCATATTGGCACGTTTTTCCTGAAAATGAGGGCTAAATCCCTTTTTCCACTGGAGTTTTTGCGGTAAGCTTCAAGGCTAAGGGGACATCATAGGCTACGCATGAACGCACAATCCGCCAATCTTGTGGGAATTACCGGCATCGCACGTCGCCTGGTGCAGGACGGCGCCCTGAATGAAGCCGATGCCCGTACTGCGCTTACTGAGGCCGGCAATGATAAAAAGTCGGTTCAGAAATACCTGTTAGACAAGAAGCTGGTCACACCCACCGCCTTGGCCACGGCATTTTCTATGGAGTTCGGCCTGCCTTTGTTTGACCTGGGTAGCCTGGATCTCAGCCAATCGGCTGCCAAGATGATCTCCGAGGAACTGGCCAACAAACAACAGGTAATTCCGCTTCTCAAACGCGGCCAAAAACTGTTCGTTGCCATTGCCGACCCAACCAACAGCGCCGCACTGGATGCTGTGAAGTTCGCAGCCAATTCACTGGTAGAGCCGGTGGTGGTGGCCGAAGATGCCCTGAAAAAAGCTCTGGAATTGGCATATAACGCACCTACCGACGTACTGGATGACAGCGGTGACGACGAGCTGATCAATCTGGAATCCATCGGCGGCGATGAAGACATCCAGGAAGAGAAAGGCGATAACAAGGCCGATGACACCCCAGTCGTCAAATTTGTCAATAAACAGCTGACCGATGCCATCCGTCGTGGCGCATCCGATATCCATTTCGAGCCCTATGAAAACGAGTCGCGCGTACGCTTCCGTACCGACGGCATTTTGCGGGTGGTGGCAAAAGCACCGGTGGTCTTGCACCCACGTATGGCGGCGCGCTTGAAAGTCATGGCCGCACTCGATATTGCCGAAAAACGGGTGCCGCAAGACGGCCGCATCAAATTGAATCTGTCGAAAACCAAGCAGATGGATTTCCGTGTCAGCACCCTGCCTACCTTGTTTGGCGAAAAGATAGTCCTGCGTCTTCTGGACGGCTCCGCAGCCAAGCTGGGCATTGAAAAACTGGGTTATGAAGACGATCAGATGCAGATGTATCTGGAGGCGTTGCAGAAACCGTACGGAATGATTCTGGTTACAGGTCCCACCGGCTCGGGTAAAACGGTGTCACTGTACTCCGGTCTGAATATTCTGAATACGCCGGAACGCAATATTTCTACGGCGGAAGATCCGGTGGAAATCCGTGTGCCGGGCATCAATCAGGTACAAGTCAGTAATAAAAAAGGCATGACCTTTGCTGCAGCCCTGCGTTCGTTCCTTCGTCAGGATCCCGACATTATCATGGTGGGTGAGATTCGCGATCTGGAGACCGCTGAAATCGCCATCAAAGCCGCCCAAACCGGCCACTTGGTACTGTCCACCTTGCACACCAACGATGCGCCACAAACCATTTCACGCCTGATGAATATGGGCATCGCCCCTTACAACATCACTTCCTCGGTGACCCTGGTCATTGCCCAGCGCTTGGCACGCCGATTGCATGACTGCAAAAAACCGATGAAGAACCCGTTGCCCCCAGCGGCACTGTTGAAAGAAGGCTACACCCAGGAAGAAATCGATACCGGCATCACCTTGTATGAACCCATCGGCTGTGACGAATGCACCGAAGGCTATAAAGGCCGTGTCGGCATATATCAAGTCATGCCAATGAACGAAGCCATCCAGGAAATCATACTGGAAGGTGGCAACGCCCTCGAAATAGGCCGTGCCGCCGAAAAATCCGGCGTACGCGATCTACGAAAATCCGCGCTCTACAAAGCCAAGATGGGCGTTACCAGCCTGGCTGAAATCAACCGTGTAACCAAGGATTAATTATGGCCGCCTCCCGCTCAGCTGTCCGCAACAGCACGAAACCCAAACCGAACCCCAGTGACATCCTGCAGCAGTTCACTTGGGAGGGCACCGATAAACGTGGCGTCAAGATGAAAGGCGAAGAGGCGGCCAAGTCGGAAAATGCACTGAAAATCGAGCTGCGTAAGCGCGGCATCAGCAACCCCGTAGTTAAACCGGTATCCAAACCGATTTTCGGTGCCGCCGGAAAAACCATTACCGGCCAAGACATTGCTGTATTTTCCCGGCAGTTGGCTACCATGATGCAGTCCGGCATTCCGATGGTCCAGGCTTTTAGCATCGTGGCTGGCGGGCAAAAGAACATCCGTATGCAGAATCTACTGGAAAGCATCGGTGCCGATATCGCCAGCGGTACTGCCCTATCCGAAGCTTTGGCCAAACATCCTATTCAATTCGACGCCCTTTACCAGAATCTGGTGAATGCCGGTGAAAGTGCCGGCGTGCTTGATACCGTGCTCGATTCGATTGCCAATTACAAGGAAAACATCGAAACCTTGAAGGGTAAAATCAAGAAAGCATTGTTCTATCCGGCAGTGGTAATTGCAGTAGCTTTTCTGGTTTCAGCGGTATTGTTGATTTTCGTGGTGCCTACCTTCCAGAATCTGTTCAAAGGCTTTGGTGCCGATCTGCCTGCGTTCACCTTAATGATCATCGGGGCTTCAGATTTCGTCATCGCTTGGTGGTGGTTGATATTCGGGGGAATCATTGGTGCGATTTTTCTTACCATCAGCAGCCTGAAACGCTCACGTGCGTTCGCAGAATTCGTTGACCGCCTTCTGTTGCGCGTTCCCATTATCGGCGAGATTATGAAAAACTCGGCAATCGCCCGCTTCTCCCGAACCTTAGCCGTAACCTTCAAAGCCGGCGTACCGCTGGTAGATGCTTTAGGTACCGTAGCCGGCGCCACCGGCAACATCGTGTATGAAGATGCGGTAATGCGCATCAAGGATGACGTCGCAACCGGTTACCCTTTGAATGTCGCCATGAAGCAAGTCAATGTGTTTCCGCATATGGTGATGCAGATGACCGCCATCGGTGAAGAAGCCGGCGCACTGGATGCCATGCTGTTCAAAGTGGCCGATTTCTACGAGCAGGAAGTCAACAATGCCGTGGATGCGCTATCCAGCCTGATTGAACCGATGGTGATGATCGTAATCGGCGGCGTGGTCGGGTCGATGGTCATTGGCATGTACCTGCCGGTGTTTAAACTGGCGGCAGCGATTTAATGCTGGAAGCGTTGGCGCAGTTCCCAATGCTGGCTATAGGTCTGGGCTTATTGTTGGGCCTGTTGGTCGGTAGCTTTCTGAATGTAGTCATATTGCGTTTCCCCGCCCGATTGGAGTGGGCATGGCGGCAGGAAGCCCGGGAAGTACTCGGTCTGCCGGAAGCGTATGAGCCCAAGCCACCCGGGCTTGTAGTCAGGCGTTCAGCGTGTCCGAATTGCCAGCATGCTTTGTCCGCTTGGGAAAACATCCCGTTATTAAGCTTCGTGTTGTTGGCCGGCAAATGCCGTTCCTGTAAGACGGCCATTTCCTGGCAATACCCTGCGGTAGAGCTGATTACCGGCGCGCTGTTTGCGTTGTGCGTTTGGCGCTTCGGCATTTCATTGCAATTGGCTTTCGCGTTGCCATTCACTGCAGCCTTGGTGGCACTTTCCGGCATCGATCTTCGCACCACGCTGTTGCCTGATCAGATCACACTGCCCTTGCTTTGGATGGGTCTTTTGGTCAGTCTAATCACGCTGTATGTGGATCCGGTTTCCGCAATACTGGGCGCTGCATTGGGTTATTTCAGCTTGTGGTCGGTTACGGCCATTTTCAAGTTGCTTACCGGTAAACAGGGCATGGGTGCCGGCGATTTCAAATTATTGGCAGCCTTAGGCGCTTGGTGCGGTATCAAAGCAATTTTGCCAATTGTGCTGTTGTCGTCTTTGGTCGGTGCCATCATCGGCAGTATCTGGTTGGCAACCGCCGGCAAGCATCGCGACACCCAAATCCCCTTTGGCCAGTACCTGGCCATAGCCGGGTTTATCCAGTTCATTTCGGGCGTTGACTTTCTGGCGCTTTATCTGGCCTGGGCTACCGGCAACGGTTGATGCCGTACTGTGTCGGCCTGAGTGGCGGTATAGCCGCCGGTAAGTCCCTGCTATGCAGGCATCTGTCAGCGGACGATATCGAGATCATCGATGCCGATGTCATTGCCCGTGAGTTGGTCATGCCGGGTCAGCCGGCATTGCAGGAAATCGAAGCGCAGTTCGGAAAACGATTCATTGGCGCAAATGGCACATTGGACCGAGCTGCCTTGCGTGCACACGTATTTTCAGATGTTGCAGAAAAAGCAAAATTGGAAGCTCTACTGCACCCGAAAATCCAAAGTGCGCTGCAGACCCACAGCCTCGCCTCTTCGGCAACGGTTTCGGTGGTTGCCATCCCCTTGCTAACGCCAATACTCAGAGCTACGGTTTACGGATGGCTAAACCGGGTTGTGCTCATTGAGGCGCCCAGGCACACACAATTACAACGCATTCTGAAACGCGATGGATGCAGCTACGCCATCGCCGAAGCGATGTTGGCGGCACAACTGACCCGCAAGCAGCGGTTGCCTATGGCTCAAGATGTACTGATTAACGACGGCGAGCCAGAACATGTGCAGCGTTGGGCGCATCAGCTACAGATGCGCTACCGTCAGCTGGCACTCGTGCTTTAAGTCAAACGCGGCCAGAATGCGCGGATTCCGGCAACACCCTGTGCGCCGTTTTGACGGGCGATTGCCACATCCCCCGGACCGACACCGCCGATGGCGAAAATCGGCAAGGACACTTCGGCCCGCAATTGCTGCCATTGTTCCCAGCCCATGGGCGCCACGCCAGGATGGCTTTGGGTAGCATTGACCGATCCAAGCACCACAAAATCCAAGCCAAGCGCTTGCGCATGTTTCAACTGCTCAAGGTTGTGGCAGGATGCAGAGACCGGCAAGCGTGCCGCCAATGGCCGCGACTGCAAAGCCATCAATTGGTCACTGGGCAAGTGCAAGCCGACATCGAAATCATGCGCCAGCCCCAATTGGCCGTTGATTAACAGCTGCGCTTTATGCTTTTTGCACAAGGCAGAAGTCAAGGTGAGTAAGGCCTTAAGTGGCTTTTCCTGCCAGGTTTTTGCGCGCAACTGCACCAATCGGTAACCCTGGCTCAATGCTGCATCCAACTCCCGCAGGAAGCGCGTAGTATCGGTGGTCGGCTCAGGTGTTATCAGGTAATGCGCAGGTTTTTGCAATGCCGCCACCACCGGCAAATCGGCCGGCGGCATGGGGTAAGAGCGCAGCTTATTGTTGGGCACCCAAGCCAGCGCTTGATTTTCCAGTCCGCGTGGCTGGCCATTGTATTTGGTGACTTTGAAGACATCCAGCTTGATGCTTTTGCTGCCGGTATTCTGCGGCACTGACATCAACGGCTCGGTTGCCAACACATCGATACCCAGCTCTTCTTTCAATTCCCTGCGCAGCGCTTCTTCAGCAGTTTCATTGCGCTCGATCTTTCCGCCCGGAAACTCCCAGGCACCTGCCAGATCTCGCCCGGAAACACGCCGTGCCAGCAGCACACGGCCGGTGGCATCGGTCAACACACCGGCAGCTACCGGCACAACGCGGGGAAGGGGTACGGAAGATCGTCGCATTAGCCTAACTGCCCATGACATTGTTTGAATTTCTTGCCGCTGCCACACGGACAAGGGTCATTTCGCCCGACCTTCGGGCCGGCGGAGGTATTCAGCAACGCCATCTCAGCCACTTCTTCATCGGCACTGGTGCTACCGGCTGATGGATGCTGGAAGTTCATCTGGCGAGCCTGTGCTTCGTGGCGCTGACGGTCGGCCGCTTCCATTTCGGCAACTTCGTTTTCATCGCGGACACGGACACGCGCAAGCATGGAAGTGATATCGAATTTGACCTTGTCGAGCATTTCACTGAACAATTCGAAACTTTCGCGCTTGTATTCCTGCTTTGGCTGCTTTTGTGCATAGCCGCGCAGGTGAATGCCCTGGCGCAGGTAATCCATGCGTGCCAGATGCTCTTTCCAGGTCTGGTCAAGTACATTGAGCATCAAATGCTTTTCAAGCTGTCGTGCCATTTCCGGTCCGATCTGCGCTTCCTTTTCATTGAAATGCGCATCGAACAGCTTCTGGACTTCACGTACGATGCCGCTGTCGTCCAGCTCTTCGGTAGTGCTCAGCAGACCCTGCAATTCGGCGCGGACGGTGAAATTTTCGAACAGGGATTGCTCGAGGCCCGGCAGATCCCACTGTTCATCAATGGAATCACGCGGTACGAATTTGCGAACATGCTCTTCCACCACGTCTTCGCGGATGGCAATCACCGTATCGGCGACATCATCGGCTTCAAGCAGTTCATTGCGTTGCTGGTAGATGACTTTACGCTGATCGTTGGCGACATCGTCATATTCCAGAAGATTTTTCCGGGCGTCGAAGTTATGCGCTTCCACTTTGCGCTGGGCGTTCTGGATCTGGCGCGAAACCAGCGGCGATTCGATGACTTCATCTTCCTTCATGCCCATCCGACGCATTGCGGTCTGTACCCAGTCGGCAGCAAAGATGCGCATCAGGTTGTCTTCCAGCGAAAGATAGAAACGCGACGAACCCGGATCGCCCTGACGGCCGGAACGGCCACGCAGCTGATTGTCGATACGGCGGGACTCATGGCGTTCGGTACCTATGATATGCAGGCCACCGGCGGCAATGACGCGATCATGATGTGCTTGCCATGCGCCCTTCACGGCCTTCACGGCATCGGCTTCAGCGGTTTCGCCAAGGGCTAGAAGCTCTGCTTCCAGATTACCGCCCAAAACGATATCGGTACCGCGACCGGCCATATTGGTGGCGATGGTTACCGCTTTTTCGGCACCGGCATTGGCCACGATATGGGCTTCTCGCTCATGCTGTTTGGCATTCAAAACTTCGTGCGGAATGCCGGCTTTGGTCAACTCGCCCGATAACAGCTCGGAGGTTTCAATGGATGTGGTGCCGACCAACACCGGCTGCGAGGCTTCGTAACAGCGCTTGATGTCTTCCACAACAGCCTTGAATTTCGCTTCTCGGGTCAGATACACCAAGTCCGGGTCGTCTTTGCGGATCATAGGACGATGGGTAGGAATCACCACCACTTCCAAGCCATAAATGTTCTGGAATTCGTAGGCTTCGGTATCGGCGGTACCGGTCATACCGGCCAACTTGCCGTACATGCGGAAGTAATTCTGGAACGTAATGGAGGCCAGCGTCTGGTTTTCGCGCTGGATCGGGACGCCCTCTTTCGCCTCTACCGCTTGGTGCAGGCCGTCGGACCAGCGCCGGCCCTGCAGGGTGCGTCCGGTGAACTCGTCAACGATGACCACTTCGCCGTCGCGTACGATGTAATCGACATCGCGCTGATACAGAGCGTTGGCGCGCAGAGCGGCATTCAAGTGATGGACCACAGCCAGATTTTGACCGGAGTACAGACCATCGTCTTCGGCAATGATGCCGGCCTCGCGCAACATCTGCTCGGCATTTTCCATGCCGGCTTCGGACAGGTGCACCTGCTTGGATTTTTCATCCACCCAATAATCGCCGTCGCCGTCTTCTTTATCCTGCTTCACGAAGTTCGGCACAAGACGGTTGACCTTGATGTACAGTTCCGGCGATTCGTCGGCAGGCCCAGAAATAATCAGCGGCGTACGTGCCTCATCGATCAGGATGGAGTCGACCTCGTCGACGATGGCGAAGTTCAGACCGCGCTGGAAGCGCTCGTCTTTGCTGTTGGCCATATTGTCACGCAGGTAGTCGAAGCCGTATTCGTTGTTGGTGCCGTAGGTGATATCGGCAGCATAAGCCTCTTTCTTTTCAAAATGCGGCATGCCTGGAACCACTACGCCCACGCTTAGGCCCAGGAAATTGTAGAGCTTGCCCATGGTCGCGGCATCGCGCTTGGCCAGATAATCATTGACTGTCACTACATGCACGCCTTTGCCGGACAATGCATTCAAGTAAACCGCAAGGGTGGCCACCAAGGTTTTGCCTTCACCGGTACGCATTTCGGCGATACGGCCTGAATGCAGCACCATGCCGCCAATCAACTGCACGTCGTAGTGGCGCAGGCCCAAAGCACGCACCGAGGCCTCCCGGCACACCGCAAATGCTTCAGGCAACAGCGCATCCAGGCTTTCGCCGGCTTTTGCCCGTTGTTTGAAATCCGCGGTTTTAAGTTTCAGAGCATCATCATCCAATGCCTGCATCTCCGCTTCCAGCTGATTGATGCGTTCAACCTGTTTTTGGTACTGACGCAGATTGCGTTCGTTACGGCTGCCGAATAATTTTGTAAGCAATTGATTGAACATGATTAAACCGGTGTTGGTGGACCCTGTTTACACAGGAATCAGGCCCAGAATGGGATAAAAAAACGGCCATCCGGGGTGGATAGCCGACTATTTTAACCTGTGGGCGGATTTTGGTATATCAAGTCTTACTTGGCGGCAATTCCCAAAAAGGTGCGTGGATTGACTGCTCGCCCATCCTTATGCACCTCGAAATGCACATGCGGGCCGGTGGATCGGCCGGTAGAGCCGGCTTTGGCCACAACTTGTCCCGCCCGAACCACATCGCCTTCTTTCACCAGAAACGCCGAATTGTGCGCATACAGGGTGACGTAACCGTTTTGATGGTCGATTTCAACGACATTGCCGAAGCCTTGCTTCCAACCGGCAAACTTGACCAGTCCGTTGCCTGCTGAACGTACCGGATCGCCTTTATTGGCATCGAAATCGATACCGTTATGGTGAGCACGGCCACCCAGTACTGGGTGCATGCGGTAACCAAAGCCTGAAGTAACGAATCCGTCAGAGGGACGCGTGCTGGGGCGTGACTTCAACTCCAATTCCTGCTCGAAAAGCATCGATTCCAGGACCGAAAGCTGCTGTGCGGAAGCCTCGAATTCGGCTTGAACCTGTTTCAGATTTGCATCCAATTCGGTTTTGCTGACGTCTTCGGAGATTTCATCACCACCCGAACCCGGGCTGCGTTCAAAATTAAACTCGCCGCCGGCCAGCTTGCTGTCACGGGTAAGACGGACACCCAGTGCATTCAGTCGGTTGGCTTGTGCCTGCAATTCGGCCAAGCGCAGAGCCATGGCATTCATATCGCGCTGATTGGCAGCTTGGATATTGGCCATCAGCTGCTCTTGACGGTTAAGCCGGTCTTTCAGTTGCGTTAATTGCAGGCCATTGAGCGTACGGCTGGAGACATACCCAAGAGCAAACACCATCGACAACACCAACAGTAAACCGCCACCGGCCATGAGCACGGTTTTACGTTCACTGAAATTGATTTTTTTGGGTGCGCGGAGGTGTTTTGAAACGAGTATGATGTTGAACATGCAGCAATCTCAGAAATTACATGGGCACGGATAAACCGGGCAAACCCGAGCAATCGGTACTGGGCGTACTTCAACGCTCCGATTTGTCGGCTTTGATTCAGCGTGCCGATACCTTGGCACAATGGGATCAAACGTTACGTCGGAATATGCCGGTTGCATTGGCCGGGCAATGCCGCCTGAGCCGATACCACGATGACACATTGTTTTTTGTTGCTTCCAATCCGGTTTGGAAAAACAAACTCCGCCTGCACAGCCAAGAAATTCTTGACCATGCCCACGGATTAGGGCTTCATGCCCGAGCGATTCGTATCAAAGTGGACCCAGCCTTCCCGGCCGAACCGCTTCAACGATAAGGCATTGTGCGGTATATCCAAGAGAAAATCGTTAACTGA
>JAHEBG010000181.1 GCA_024642445.1 Gammaproteobacteria bacterium
TTCATTGCCAAGCGACGGTAAGCCTTTTTCAGCTCCTCTTCCGAAGCGCTACGGCCTACACCCAAAGTTTCGTAATAATCCCGTTTGCTCATGCGTTTTGCCCATTGCTGTTACAAAGAAACCCACGCCGGCGATTTTCCGGCGTGGGTTGGTTACGTCGATTTACTTCTGGTCGTCTTTAACTTCAGTGAACTCGGCATCCACCACGTCGTCGCCGGCGGGCTGTGCCTCGGCTCCAGCAGTCTCGGCCTGGGCACTGGCACCGGCTGCAGCGTACAGCGATTGTGCCGCTTGGCTAAGTGCTTCGGTCTTGGCTTCGATCTGGGCTTTGTCGTCGCCCTTCATCGCCGTTTCCAGATCGCTCAATGCGGTTTCAATGGCGCCCAACTGATCGCCCGGCACTTTATCGCCGTGCTCCTTGATGGCGCTGCGCGT
Organism: Gammaproteobacteria bacterium; assembly: GCA_024642445.1. Classification (GTDB taxonomy): domain Bacteria; phylum Pseudomonadota; class Gammaproteobacteria; order Xanthomonadales; family Xanthomonadaceae; genus Arenimonas. The sequence continues at coordinate 436 of JAHEBG010000181.1, forward strand.
GCTGTGCACGGCGGCATCGGCCATGTTGCGTGCCGTAACCAGTTCGTGGAATTTCTTGTCTTCCTCGCGGTTGGCTTCAGCATCTTGCACCATGCGTTGAATTTCTTCCTCGCTCAGGCCGGAACCGGCTTTGATTTCGATGCGCTGTTCTTTGCCGTTTTTCTTGTCTTTGGCCGACACATGCAAGATGCCGTTGGCATCGATGTCGAAACTGACTTCAATCTGTGGCATGCCGCGCGGTGCGGAATCAATACCGGCCAGATCAAAACGTGCCAAAGATTTGTTGAAACGGGCCTGCTCACGTTCGCCTTGCAACACATGCACGGTAACCGCACTCTGGTTGTCTTCAGCCGTAGAGAAGGTCTGCGAGGCCTTGGTAGGAATGGTGGTGTTCTTCTCGATGATCTTGGTGAACACGCCGCCCATGGTTTCAATGCCAAGGCTCAGCGGGGTCACGTCGAGCAACAGCACGTCTTTCACGGTACCGGCCAACACGCCGCCCTGAACCGCGGCACCTATGGCAACGGCTTCGTCGGGGTTGACGTCTTTACGCGGTTCCTTGCCGAAGAACTCGGCCACGGCCGCCTGCACTTTCGGCATGCGGGTCATGCCGCCCACCAGAATCACGTCGGATACATCGGCCGAACGCAGACCGGCGTCGTTCAAGGCGGTGCGGCAAGGCTCGATGGTTTTGCGGATCAGATCTTCCACCAAGGATTCCAGCTTGGCGCGGGTCAGCTTGATGTTCAGATGTTTTGGCCCAGAGGCATCGGCGGTGACGTACGGCAGATTGATATCGGTTTGCTGCGAGGTGGATAGTTCGATTTTGGCGCGCTCGGCGGCGTCTTTCAGGCGCTGCAATGCCAGCGGATCTTTACGCAGATCGATGCCTTGTTCCTTGTTGAATTCTTCCACCAGGAAATCGATGATGCGCATATCGAAATCTTCGCCGCCAAGGAAGGTATCGCCGTTGGTGGCCAACACTTCAAACTGTTTTTCACCGTCGATTTCGGCAATTTCAATGATCGAAACGTCGAAGGTACCGCCGCCCAGATCGTACACGGCGATTTTACGGTCGCCGCCTTTTTTGTCCATGCCGTAGGCCAATGCCGCTGCGGTGGGTTCGTTGATGATGCGCTTGACTTCAAGACCGGCGATGCGACCGGCATCCTTGGTGGCCTGACGCTGGGAATCGTTGAAGTACGCCGGCACGGTGATGACCGCTTCGGTTACCGCTTCACCCAAATAGGCTTCCGCGGTTTTTTTCATTTTTTCCAGAACTCGCGCGGAAATTTCCTGCGCCGCCATTTTCTTGCCGTCGGCGGTCTGCACCCAGGCATCGCCGTTTTCATGGGCAACAATGCCGTACGGCACCAGATCGATGTCTTTCTTGACTTCGGCATCGGTGAACTTGCGGCCGATCAGACGCTTGACTGCATAAAACGTGTTTTTCGGATTGGTCACGCCCTGACGTTTGGCCGAGGCGCCGACAATCACTTCACCGTCTTTGGTGAATGCAACAATCGATGGCGTAGTGCGATCGCCTTCCGAGTTTTCAATGACCTTGGCAACGCCGCCTTCCATAACCGAAACGCAGCTGTTGGTGGTGCCCAAATCGATACCGATGATCTTACCCATGTGTTTTCTCCTGAAGTCTTAAATTTTCGGCGTTGCCGCCCTCTGTTACTGGATGTGTGGGGTATTCGGGAAATTTCAAGAACCCGATACCACTACCAAGGCCGGACGCAGCAAGCGTTCGTTCAGCAAATAGCCTTTCTGGAACACCTGCACCACCGTATCGGCGGCCGTATCGGCGCTTTCGGTGCGGCTGATGGCCTGATGTTGATCGGGGTTGAAAGCCTGACCCAGCGGGTCGATCAGCTGCAGGCCGTTGTCGGCCGCAACTTTCAGCAATTGCTTGTAGGTCAGCTCGAGGCCTTCGCGCAAAGGGCTGGCCTCGGCTCCGGCGGCATTCAAGCCGGCGTCCAGGCTGTCAAATACCGGCAATAAATCGCCCAACAGGCGTTCGTTGGCAAATTTCCGGGCCATGTCAACATCGCGCACCAGGCGTTTGCGCTGGTTATCCAGCTCGGCGCGCTCGCGCAGACGCTCTTCCTGCATTTGGGCTACCGCTGCCTGCAATTGCTCCAGTTCGCCCAGCGCTTGCTCTTGGGCATCGTCCTGGGCCTGTTCGGGATTTTCCGGCATGTCTGCCGATGGGTTATTCGTGTGCATTTTAAGTCCATGAAAAATCGCCCGATTTTTGGGCTCACAGACTATTTGGGGGTGTTCAGGCCAGTTTCAAGGCATCGCCCAATAAATCGGCGGTGGCTTTGACTATAGGAATCACGCGTTCATACGGCATGCGGGTGGGTCCGATGACGCCAAGAACCCCCAAAACCCGACCTTGACTGGCATACGGCGCAGTAATCACGGTGCAATTGGCCAAGGGTGCCAGCCCGCTCTCTTCGCCAATGAACACCCGTACCCCCTGCGCTTGGGTGCAGGATTCCAGCAGACCCAGAATTTCACGCTTGCGGGTAAACGCCTCAAACAGGCTCTTCAGGCGCTCCATATCGGACAAGCCCTGCACGCCCATCAAACGGGTTTGACCGCTCAGAAACAGTTCATCGGCACGCGCCGGCGAATCCAGCAATTGCCCGGACAGCGCCAACACCGCTTGATGCAGGCTTTCCATTTCCGACCGGTCTTGCTGCAGTTCGGCCAACAAGGCATGCCGGATTTCGCTGAAACTGCGGCCAACGAAATGCCGGTTGAGGTAGTTGGCTGCCTGCTCCAAGGCCTGACTGCTGATGGGATCTTGCAGTTGCACAATACGGTTTTGCACTTCATTGTCGGGCAATACCAGAATCACCAGCACCCGATTATCATCCAGCGCCATGAAATCGATATGTTTGAATGCCGACTGCCCACGGTGCGGTAGGGTGACCACACCCACGAACTGACTCATAGCCGACAGCATTTCGCTGGCCTGCGCCAATAAGGCCTGGGTGCCCACCTCGGGTGACATCTGGGCGCGCAGGCTTTCAATTTCACGGGCACGCAACGGCGCCACTTCCAGCAATGAATCGACAAATAAGCGGTAGGCTTGCGCGGTGGGCACACGGCCGGCGGAGGTATGCGGTGCCGCCAGCAAACCCACTTCTTCAAGGTTGGCCATAATCGAGCGCACGGTGGCTGGGCTGACTTCCAGGCCGGCCTGTTTCGCCAAGACACGGCTGGGCACCGGCGTACCCTCACGGATATGCTGGGCAATCAAGGCATGCAACAATCTGCGGGCGCGGGGATCTAACATCAGGCTCATGGCATTAGCATAGTGCATAGTGGCACCCTGCTCCAAGCAGATGCCATCGG
>JAHEBG010000182.1 GCA_024642445.1 Gammaproteobacteria bacterium
ATTCACTTTAACGGCAGGGTTTTGCAGGGGCGAAAACAATTTACCGCTGCCTTTGTTCACCTGCCACTGCTGGCCGTTTTCCAAGGTGAATACCGTGCCGGTTTGCCAGCCATTCACCACGCCCACCACTTTGCTTTGAAACGGTTCGGCGCTTAGCACCGGTGCTGCCGCAGGTACTTCAGAAGGGCTTGGGCTGGCACTCAACACGCGGTTAAGTGCTGCCAGCTGTTCCGTGCTTAGGGTATCCAAGCCGGTTTCTTGCATCTGGGTGGGGCTTAGGCGGTGTTCAAGGGGAATATACGGGTTGGCAGCCAACACTTGGCCAGCTAGCCCGCACACTAACAATACGAAAGTATGAAAAGTGCGCATAAGCTTTCCTCAGTGCAAATAATCATTTTAGGTCAGGATTGTGACAGGTTTGTGTCAGTGCAGCCCTACACACAACAATCACATCGGAATACTGGAAACTCACACACCCATGATTTAAATGGCAATAAGGTAACAAGCACACCCGCCCTATAAATAGTGGATTCCGATGAAATCGCCCTTATTGTTAGCACTTGCCTTGCTGTTGTTTGGTGATTCAGCCACTGCGGTTGACCTCACATTCCGCAATAATTCCCTTAAATCAATACCGCTAGAAATTCCCGGTGTAATGAACCCGAATCTTAGCCCGCTCAGCAACAGTGGTGTAGGTTTGGAAAAAGGCCAGAAGATTTATTTCAAATTCCAAGGCAAACGCACCTTGCTGCTCGAAATTACTGATCAGAAAGACGGCGATATTATTTTGATTGATGAAGTTGTGAAAGCGCGCAAAGCAGAGCTTAGCAACTAAACCATCGGAAAATTCAATCCCTTCTCTTTCGCACACTCAATGGCAATTTCATAGCCAGCATCGGCATGGCGCATCACGCCCGTGCCGGGATCGTTCCACAAAACCCGATTCAGGCGCTTGGCTGCCGCATCACTGCCATCGGCTACGATGACCACACCGGAATGCTGCGAATAGCCCATGCCCACGCCACCGCCGTGATGCAAGGAAACCCAGGTAGCGCCGCCGGCCACATTCAGCATGGCGTTCAAGAGTGGCCAATCGGAAACGGCATCGGAGCCATCCAACATGGCTTCGGTTTCGCGGTTGGGTGAAGCCACCGAGCCGGAATCCAGATGATCGCGGCCAATGACAACCGGCGCTTTCAATTCGCCGTTTTTCACCATGTCGTTAAAGGCCAGCGCCAAACGGTGGCGGTCGCCCAAACCCACCCAGCAGATACGTGCCGGCAGGCCTTGGAAGGCAATGCGCTCGGCGGCCATATCCAGCCAACGGTGCAAATGCGGGTCGTTGGGGATGAGTTCTTTTACTTTGGCATCGGTCTTGGCAATATCTTCCGGATCACCACTCAATGCCACCCAACGGAACGGACCCACGCCGCGGCAGAAGAGCGGGCGCACATAGGCCGGAACAAACCCCGGAAAATCGAAGGCATCCACGCAGCCCACATCTTTGGCCATCTGCCGAATATTGTTGCCGTAATCGAACACCGGAATGCCCATGTTCTGGAAATGCAACATGGCTTCCACATGCACCCGCATGGAATGCTTGGCGGCTTCCACGGTTTTTTCCGGGCTGTGTTTTTGTTCGTCCAAGTAGCGCTCCCAGGTCCAGCCCATAGGCAGGTAGCCGTGCAAAGGGTCGTGCGCGCTGGTTTGGTCGGTCACGGCATCGGGGCGCACACCACGCCGCACCAGTTCCGGAAGAATTTCAGCGGCATTGCCGAGCAAAGCGATGGACACCGCTTTGCCTTCAGCACAGTATTTTTCAATACGGGCCAGTGCGTCGTCCAAATCACGGGCTTGTTCATCCACATAGCGGGTTTTAATACGCATATCAATGCGCGACTGCTGGCATTCAATATTGAGCGAACAGGCACCGGCCATGCTGGCGGCCAGAGGCTGCGCGCCGCCCATGCCACCCAGCCCGGCGGTCAGAATCCACTTGCCGGTTAAATCACCGGCGTAATGCTGACGGCCCATTTCCACAAAGGTTTCGTAGGTGCCCTGCACAATGCCTTGGCTGCCAATGTAAATCCAGGAGCCGGCGGTCATCTGGCCGTACATCATCAAGCCCTTTTTATCGAGCTCGTTGAAGTGCTCCCAGGTAGCCCAATGCGGCACCAGATTGGAATTGGCCAACAGCACCCGCGGTGCATCGGGGTGCGAAGGAAACACGCCCACCGGCTTGCCGGATTGAATCAGCAGGGTTTCGTCGTCGTTGAGTTCTTTCAGGGTTTCCAAAATGGCGTCATAGCAGGCCCAATCGCGGGCGGCGCGGCCAATGCCGCCGTACACCACCAGCGATTTCGGATTTTCGGCCACTTCAGGGTCCAGATTGTTCTGGATCATGCGGTAGGCGGCTTCAGTCAGCCAGGATTTGCAGCTAAGGGCAGTGCCGCGCGGGGCGCGGACGTCACGTGTGGCATCAAAACGGGAATTGGGCATAAAGAGCACTCCATACGAATGCTCTTAGTATAAACCCGGCTTACTTCAATTGCCGGAACCTACCGGAACCGCGGTGTTGGCAGGCGCCACCAATCGACCGCCCGTCCGCGCAATGTCTTCGGCGCTCAGACTAACGCCATTGGCGCAGTTGTCGCGATCTTTGCGTTTAATACGGGTTCCGGTTCGGGTTACGCACCCAACCCGCTCCTGCCGCTCAGCCATTTGAGCGGCTTTGCTTTGATCGGCCGGTGCCGACTCTGCGGTTGCCTCAGTGGCTGCGGGCGTGGCAACGTCTGCGACTGCCGGCACCGACGGCGCGGGATCCAAAGCAAGTGCGTACATCAAAATTAAGTTGATCATGTTCGGCTCCTATGACCGGACGATGCCGGTATAACTGGGATGGTAAGCACAATGCAGCGGTTTAGCAAATCTTAATTTTTCATGCCAGAGCTAGCTTTGCAACAACTGCCGCATCGCCAATTTATAGCCGGCTTCAAACGGCTCGCGGAATACATGTCGGCCATCGGCCACACGCACCACGCCGTTGGCGGTCACGCGTTTGATCAGTGGCCGGTTGCCGGCAAAAATCGCGCGCTCAGTGAAGTCGGCTTCGGTGGCACCGAACAGCGCCGGTGCCTCGGCATCGAACTCCACCATATCTTTACGCTTTTCCACACCGCTGGCCTGCCAGCCGCCTTTGGCGACCTGCTGCCAAAGAAACTGGCCAACATCGGGTTGTTTTTCAGTGGCGGCAATATTGCGTTGCTGATGCTTCAGCCGTTGTCCGTACTCCAACCAGCGCAACTCCTCGCACACCGATACCGAGATGTTGGAATCGCTGCCAATGGCAAAACGGCCTTTGGCTTTGATGAAATCAGCCAGAGGAAAGAAGCCATCACCCAAATTGGCCTCGGTTGTTGGACACAGTGAAACTACAGCCTTGGTTTTGGCCAATGCCCGCCATTCTTTGGCGTTCATATGGGTGGCATGCACCAGACACCAGCGTGCATCCACGGCAACGTTGTCCAGCAACCACTGCACCGGCCGAGCGCCACGAACGGCTTCGCATTCGCGCACTTCCGCCATTTGTTCGGCAATGTGGATGTGGATAGGCAGATCTTTGCCGGCCAGTACTGGCATCAGCTGCTGCAGCGAGCTTTCTGGCACGGCACGCAAACTGTGCAAAGCCACACCGATTTTCAACAGATGGCTCTCCTGGCGCTGCAGACGCTCAATCAAGGCAAGATACGCCTCCAGACTGTGCCCGAATCGGCGCTGCCCTTCGT
>JAHEBG010000183.1 GCA_024642445.1 Gammaproteobacteria bacterium
GGGCATCAATTACGATGCCACAGTTTTCATCGATGCAGCGGTTACCAAAGTCTATGTCACGGTATTTGAAGCCATGGCATTGGTGTTACTGGTGATTTGGGTTTTCTTGGGCAGCTTCCGCGCGTCTTTGATTCCTGCGATTACCGTTCCGGTATGTTTGACAGCGGCCTTTATCAGTCTTTGGCTGTTCGGGTACTCCATCAATCTGTTAACGCTGCTGGCGCTGGTGCTGTGCATCGGCTTGGTGGTCGACGATGCCATTGTGGTGTTGGAAAATGCCCAACGCAGGATTGACGCAGGCGAGTCTGCAATCCTAGGCTCCTTCCGGGGAACCCGTCAGGTGGCTTTTGCGGTGATTGCCACCACCGGTGTCTTGATATCGGTATTCCTGCCGATGGCGTTCATCGAAGGCAACAATGGCCGACTGTTCCGCGAGCTGGCCGTGACCATGGCGAGCGCCATCGCGATTTCGGCATTGGTGGCGCTTACACTGACACCCATGATGTGTTCGCTCATACTTAAACCGCACCAAGCGAATGCGGTTGGCATCGAAGCGCGTATCAATGCGGTTCTGGCGCGCGTGACCGAAGCCTATCGTCGCCAGTTACAGCGGATATTGCATTGGCGAACGCCAGTTCTTGGAGTCATGCTGGCTTTGCTTGCAGTGAGTGCCGGTCTTTATCTGACGGTGCCTAAAGAGCTGGCGCCGCCAGAGGACCGTGGCGTATTTTTCGTATCGGTTAGTGGCCCTGAAGGTGCCGGCTACGATTACACCGTGAAGCAGGTTGAGCAGGTGCAGTCAGCCTTGATGGCATTGGGTGAAAAAACCGGCAGCATCGACCGTTTGAATTCACGCGTGCCAGGCAGCTGGGGTGCCAGTGAAGAAATGCATACCGGTTCGGTTACGGTGATTCTCAAACCTTGGGGTCAGCGTCCGATTTCCACCACCGATACCGTGGAGATGGCGCGCAAAGCCCTGAACGATATTCCTGGGGTGCAATCCCGGCCTCAGCAGCCGACCGGCCTTGTGCGCAGCCGTGGCCAACCGATTGAACTTGTGCTTCAGGGTTCGAATTATGACGAGCTGGTGACCTGGCGCGACCGCCTGTTGAAGCGCATGGAAGAAAACCCGAACATCACCGGTGCCGATTCCGATTACAAGGAAACCCGACCTCAGCTGCGTCTGGAGGTTAACCGTGCACGGGCATCGGCATTGGGTGTTTCCAATCAGGAAGTGGGGCGCACGCTGGAAACCCTGATGGGTTCTCGGCGTGTCGGCACCTATGTCGATAACGGCGAAGAATACGACGTGATCTTGCAGGCACAATCCGAACAGCGCCAGCAGCCCTCGGATTTCCAGTCGGTGTATGTCAAGTCCGGCAGCGGCACTATGGTATCGCTGGCATCCTTACTCGATGTTAAAGAGCTCGCAGAGCCGGGCAATTACAACCGCTTCAACCGTCTGCGCGCCATTACCGTTTCGGCAGGTATTGTTCCCGAAGCGCATTTGGGTGAGCAACTGGAGTGGATCCGGGCAATGGCCAAGGAAGAGCTGCCCGGTACCGTCAAAATGGATTTCAAAGGCCAATCGCGCGAATACCTGCAGTCCGGCAGCGCTTTGCTGTTCACCTTTGCCTTCGCCTTGTTAGTGGTGTACTTGGTGCTGGCGGCACAATTCGAAAGCCTGTTGCATCCATTGGTCATCCTGCTTACCGTGCCGATGGCGGTTTTTGGCGCCTTGCTTGGATTATGGCTCATGGGTGGCAGCATGAATCTGTTCAGTCAGGTTGGTATCATCATGCTAATCGGGCTGGCGGCAAAGAACGGTATCCTCATTGTGGAGTTCGCCAATCAGCGTCAGGATGCCGGGTTGTCGGTGGATGCCGCCATTCTTGAGGCCTCTGCCGTGCGTTTGCGGCCGATCCTGATGACGTCCATCGCTACTGCGGCAGGTGCTTTACCGCTGATGCTTTCCGGTGGCCCGGGCTCGGGCTCACGGCAAGCCATCGGCGTAGTGGTGGTATTCGGCGTGGTATTTTCAACCGCACTCACCCTGTTCATCGTGCCGGTGGTTTATCGTTGGTTGGCACCATATACGAAATCGCCGGAATCGCGAAGCCGTCAGCTGGAAGCCGAAGCAGCCCAAGTGCCCGATGCCGAAGGTGCGATGCACTGATCGATAGCTACGGTTTGCTACAATGCTCCATCTCGAACCGGACACTGCTGAATGAGCGACGACAAAGATAAAAACCCGTTGTACCGCGGGCCTAGCCCGAAACGTGACGGTAACCGCGAGCGTGGGCCAAGACCGCCGCGTCGATTCGGTTCGGAAGCCGAACACCAAGTGCGCCGGAGGGAATCGGAATATTCTGCACCGGTACGGCAGGACTACAGCGATGACCTTGCGCAGGATGCCCGTCCGGCGAAAATCAAGGAGTTCCGGATTTACGGGCTCAACGCCTGCTTGGCCGCGTTCAAAAAACGTCCGGAAAGCCTGCGTAAAGTCTGGTTGCTGTCAGCGCGAATCCCGAAAGTCACCGAGCTGTTGGCATATTGCGTGAAAAACAAAATCGGCTACAACGTGGTGGAGTCCGAGGATCTGGAAAAACTGACGGCCAGTGCCCACCATGAAGGGATATGCCTAGCGATGTTGCCGCAGCCGGAGTTGAATCTTTCGGCCTGGCTGATGACGCAAGCGGCCGGACCGCAATTGTTGATCTGGTTGGACGGCGTCGGCAATCCGCACAATTTAGGTGCCATTCTGCGTTCTGCGGCACATTTCGGTGTCGGTGCAGTGCTGTTGCCAAAAGAGTCTATGCTGGCGAACTCGGGCGCAGCAGCGCGCGTGGCTGAAGGCGCTGCGGAATATGTGCCTCTGGTGCGTTTGGGGCGTAGCGAGAATGCTGTAGCCCAGCTGAAGTCGGCCGGCTTTGAATTTATCAGCGCTGTGGTGCGTGGCGGCGATGACATCTTCAAAACCCAATTGCCTGAACGCTGCGTCTTGGTGATGGGTGCCGAGCAGACCGGTGTGGAGCCGACGTTACTGCAGGCCAGCCGGTTACGCGTGCAGGTACCTGGCACCGGCCATGTGGAAAGCCTGAATGTCTCGGCCGCAACCGCAGTGTTATTGGCCGAGTGGAGTCGTCAAACCCGCGCGTAATTTACTGCGCAGGCGCGCGCTTGGCGGGAAGAATTTTCACATCCGATTCTGCAGCCAAATAGGCCAATACCGCATAGGCCGCCGCTTGCTGTGCCATGGCCTCGGGCGAGATTTTATCCAGGGTGTCATTGGCAGTATGGTGGTAATCGAAGTAATCGGTTCCGTCCTGTTGCAACTCCGCCCATGGCATACCCAATTCGGCGCTGGCGCCAATATCAGGCCCAGGGCCACCGCCGGTTTTTTCGGTGGTGATTCCCAGCGGTGCCAGCACATTGCCAATTTGTGCGATCAATGGCCATGAGGCATCATCAACGCCGGCTTGCAAGGCATAAATACGGCCGGCACCGAAATCGCTTTCGGCGCCCAATTGATGCTTGCCGATGTCGGCTTTCATGGCATCGGCATAGGCTTTGCCACCGTAAAGACCTTGCTCTTCGTTGGCGAATGCAATCACGCGAATGGTGCGTTTCGGTGCGGTTTTCAGCTGGCCAATATGATAGCCAGCAGCCATGGTGATGGCGACGCCGGCGCCGTCGTCGATGGCACCGGTGCCCAAATCCCAGGAATCCAGATGGCCGCCGATGACCACGATTTCGTCGGGTTTTTCACGGCCGCTGATTTCG
>JAHEBG010000184.1 GCA_024642445.1 Gammaproteobacteria bacterium
AAATCTCTGATCGCCATTGGGGGTGCATTCGTTCTTATAGGATGCTCAAGCACCCCCTCCAACAATGCGTCCATAGCCACTATCGATAGTGCCAAAACCCCTGCATTATGTGCGGATTTTGGGCCACAAACGCCCAGGGACATCAGCAACACTGTTGGGTTGAATAAAGATCTATTTACGCTGGCGCCTGATTCAAGCCAGATGAATCTATGCAATATTCATACGCATACCAATGCTGAGCACAAAGGGCCTGACTTCAGTGTATTGGTAAATAATACCGATCATGGAGGGTATGCCTGCAATGACACGCCAAATCTTACCGCACAAGAACTTTCGGCGCCCACGGTAAATGCTGGGAAATTCAAAGGCGTTAAGCCGGGTGACACCATCGAAGTTCATTGGGTCTACAGCTCCTGTGACGTGAAGCCGGGTGAGGGACTGGGGTCTTGTCTAAGTGACACCTGTCAAAATCCAGTCTTACGCGTTGAAGCACAGACATTTCTGGTTGTTAATGATTCAAATGCCCTTAACTTCAAAAATTTTGATTATGCCGGTCCACCAAAGAATTCTTTCCACCAAGCAAAGACATTGCCCACAGGTACCGGCATGCCAGTTGTATTCCGCGGCTCTACCACGGGACCAAGCTACAATCAATCCACCTGCTCTCCGCTAAAAGTCACATGGAGCGTAAGGCCGCAATGCGCACGGCTTGATATCAATTCGCTAAACAACTGGGCGATTGAAGGCAACGTTTTCAATGAAACCAAATCGCACGGAGTCCGGCAGTTGGTTACAGCGCCAGAACTGCTTTCACCTATAGAATGATATCTACTAAATTTTGATACAAAAAACCCGGCACTCGCCGGGTTTTTTATTTACACCAACTTGATTTCACGCAGACGTTCCATCAGGTAGTCATGGCCGGTGATAGAGACCGGGTAGCGGTCGGGATTTTCGCTTGAGATGCACTGCGGCAATGTCTTGATCAGAAAATCCGGATTGGGGTGCAGGAAGAACGGAATCGAGTACCGCGGCTTGCGTGCGCCATCGCCCATCGGGTTCACCACACGGTGCGTGGTGGACGGATATACGTGGTTGCTCAGACGCTGCAACATATCGCCGATGTTGACCACAATGGTATCGGCATCGGACGTGAACGGCACCCATTCGTTTTTATGCGAGAGCACTTCCAAACCGGCGGCACTGGCACCCACCAGCAAGGTGATGAAGTTGATGTCTTCGTGGGCACCGGCGCGAACGTTCGGGATGTTCTCTGCGGTAATCGGCGGATAGTGGATCGGGCGCAGAATGGAATTGCCGAACTGGGTTTTATCGGCAAAAAATTGTTCCGGAAGATCGATATGCAGCGCCAAGGCCGAAAGCACTTTCGAGCCAAGCTGGTCGAGTGCCGTGTAAAGACCGTACATCGCCGTTTTGAAATTCGGTACTTCCTGCGGCCACAGATTCGGCGTCATGACATCGGCATAGGCAGAGTCTTCGGGAATCTCACGCCCGACATGCCAGAATTCCTTGAGATCGGGAAATTTCGAATCTTTCGCGGTTTCAATGCCGAACGGCGTATAACCGCGGGCACCGCCGGTGCCTTTCTGGTGGTACTGCATCTTCACCGCTTCAGGCAGTGCAAAGAAATCCTGCGCGGCCTGGTATGCGCTCTGAATCAGCGCATCGGATACCGCATGGCCGCGAATACCGCAGAAGCCCCACTCACGATAGGCTGCGCCCAAATCGGCAACAAACGCGTCGCGGTCGGTGTCGAAACGGCGGATATCTAGGGTGGGTATCTGGCTCATGGAAAACTCCGGGGGAAATCGTTGTTGATAAGGGTAACCGCTAAGGTGCTGGCAGTAATTGACTGGAATCAAACCGCCGCTGAAACCACAGCTGCCAATGAAGCCAGCACGCGCGCCATCAGTTCGCCGTCCTGCGCTTCCACCGTTACCCGCACCACCGGCTCGGTGCCGGAAGCACGCAACACCAAGCGGCCCTTGCCGGCCAAAGACTGTTCGGCTTCAGCTCGGGCGGCGATGACGGCCGCATGCTCAAGCGGTTTGGCGCCGGCCTGCAGACGCACATTCACGGTTTTCTGCGGGAACGGCACATAACCGGCCACGGCCTGCTGCAAAGTCAGCGCCTGCGCGGTAATGGCTTCCAAGACCTGAAGTGCAGCCACAATGGCATCGCCGGTACTGGTTTTATCCAGCACCAGAAGATGGCCTGAGGCTTCGCCGCCCAAGATTCCACTGTGCTTGGTAAGCGCCTGATGCACGTAGCGGTCACCCACTTGCGTACGTACGAATTCAATGCCGCGAGACTGGCAATGCAATTCCATAGCCACGTTGGTCATCAATGTGCCCACCACCGGGCCGCGCAAACGGCCACTGGTTTGCCAATGGTTGGCCAACACATAAATCAGGGCGTCGCCGTCATGCAAAGCGCCGCTTGCATCCACCATCTGTACGCGGTCGCCATCGCCATCGAAGGCAATACCTAAATCAGCTTTCTGCGCGCGAACAAAGGCCTGCAAAGCTTCGGGATGGGTGGATCCAACGCCATCATTTATGTTCAGGCCATTCGGCTCAACACCAATAGAAACCACCTCGGCGCCCAATTCAGTGAACACTTCCGGTGCTAAGGCATAGGTGGCGCCGTGGGCACAATCCAGAGCAATCTTCAGACCACGCAACGAGAAATGTTCCGGCACCGTGCTTTTGCAGAATTCGGCGTAGCGATGATGGGCATCGGTAATGCGCTTGGCTTTGCCCAGATTTTCGGAATCAACGGTACTGAACGGTTCGTCCAGCTGGGCTTCGATGGCCCGCTCCACGGCATCGCTGAGCTTCTCGCCATCGGCTGAAAAGAATTTTATTCCGTTATCGAAATGCGGGTTATGCGAGGCGGAAATCACAATGCCGGCATCGGCGCGCAGCGATTTGGTTAAATGCGCAACGGCTGGCGTTGGCACCGGGCCCAGCATGCGCACATCAACGCCGGCAGCCACCAAACCGGCTTCCAGCGCCGACTCGAACATATACCCGGAAATCCGGGTGTCTTTACCGATAACCACCAGAGGCTTGCCTTCACGGCCCTCCGCCAATACCTTGCCGGCGGCCCAGCCCAGCCTGAGCATGAAATCCGGCGAAATGTGACCGGACCCTACCCTGCCACGGATGCCGTCGGTACCGAAATAACGTCGTGCGCCGGACACGTTAGGCAGACACTTTAGGATGTGCCGGCTGCTGCATCATCAATGCCAGCAACTCGGCCAGACGGTCGCGCATATGCCGACGGTCGATGATCAAATCTACAGCGCCATGCGCTACAAGGAATTCCGAACGCTGGAAGCCTTCCGGCAGGGTTTCACGCACCGTTTGTTCAATCACACGCGGCCCGGCAAAGCCAATAAGAGCTTTCGGCTCGGCCACGTTTAAATCGCCCAGCATGCCCAGCGAGGCAGACACGCCACCGGTGGTAGGGTGCGTGAGTACAGAGATAAACGGCAAGCCTTTAGAGCGCATGCGCGCAATGGCTGCCGAGGTTTTGGCCATTTGCATCAAGGAAAACAGCCCTTCCTGCATGCGTGCGCCGCCGGTTGCGGAAAAGCAGACCAAAGGACAACGGTATTCAATGGCGCGTTCCGCAGCCAAGGCAAAGCGCTCACCCACCACCGAGCCCATGGAGCCACCCATGAATCGGAATTCGAAGGCACTGACGCAGATGTCGCGGCCCTTGAGTTTGCCGTGAATGGAAATCAGCGCGTCT
>JAHEBG010000185.1 GCA_024642445.1 Gammaproteobacteria bacterium
ATAAAATGAAGAACGGAATGCCGATGATCAGAATCATCAATCCGGCGCTCATGCTCAAACCGGTACTGGCCCAGGTAAAGTAAAAGATACCGGTGGCCAGACTCAAGAGCATATAGAACAACGCGCCGTAAGTACGCGAATCCACGGCCACGGCAAAGAAGCGTTTCCATGCCGACTGCGAGGGCTGTTTTACCGGTGCTGCCAGTGCTTTTTGCACGGTTATTTCAGTATCACGGTAAATATCGGCCACTTCTTCCGGCGCGCCATAACTGCTGGCCACTTGCGCCAACAAATCGGCTTCGGGCACTTCCGGATGCGCCGCCATTTCCGATCGCAGATATTCCTCGGCATCGTACAACGCATCGCGCACCAAGGAGGCATCGGCACCTTTCAGTGCATCTTTCAACATGTCCAGATACTGGGCTATGGTTTTCGGGCTATACGGGTTCATAAGGGTGCTCCTTGCAGCACGGTGTTCACCAGAGATTCGGTTTGTTGCCAACGATTGCGCCAAGCGGTAAATACTTCACGCCCAAATGCGGTAATGCGGTAATAACGGCGTGGCGGCCCGGACACCGACGGTTCAACTTCGCTTTGCAATAAGCCGGCGGCATCCATATTGCGCAATACCGGGTACAACGCGCTTTGTTTCGAACCGAGCATGCCCTCGCCCGCTTGTTCCAATTGTTTGGCAATCTGATAGCCGTACAGCGGCACATCGGTTTTGGCCAACTGCGCCAATAACAACAACGATACCGTGCCGGCACTGAGCTCTTTCTCGAACTTTTTTACCATGGGTTCAACGTCTGACATAACGACCTCCAATGCACTATGGTGTTAATACTAGCATTAAGTTAATACTATGCAATAGGCCGAAAGTAATGACAACACACTTTTCTGTTTTGGCGTATTCTAATCAATAACTTAGTTTGGATTTCAAGAAATGACTGCAAAAGCCAAACCCTACGATGCCGCCTATTTTGCCCGCTGGTACCGCGGAAAAAATGCCATTGATGGCAAAGCCTTGGCGCGTAAAGTGGCGGTAGCCGTAGCTATTGCCGAGCTGCATTTGGGCAGGCCTATTCGATCGGTGCTTGATATAGGCTGCGGCGAAGCGGCCTGGCGCAAACCCTTGCTGGCACTGCGGCCAGGGCTGTCTTACCAAGGCTTGGACGCCAGCACCTATGCCGTCAAGCGCTACGGCAAACAACGAAACATCGCCTATGCCCAATTCGGACAAATGCAAAACCTACGGCCCGGGCCACCAGCCGATTTATTGGTGTGCTCGGATGTGATGCATTATGTGCCTGCTGCCGAGCTGAAACGCGGACTGGAAGGCTTTGCCGAGCTGTGTTCGGGCGTTGCCTATCTTGAGGTATTCTGCCGTGAAGACGCCATTACCGGCGATTTCGATGGCTATATTGCACGCACCGCTAAGCAATACCGTAAGCTATTTGAACATGCCGGATTCACTGCGCTGGGCAGCCACTGCTATTTAAGCCCCGCCTGTGACAGTCCGGTATCCGCCCTTGAACGTTTGTGAGAATGCCATGACAACTCCTTTACGCACCGCCCTGTTTTTAGCGCTTACCGCCTTTGTTGTTTCGCCCGCGGTATTGGCCAAAGGCAAAACCATGCAAGAGGTTCTGGATGCCAGCAGCGCTGCCGATTGGCGCAGCCCTAATCCTGAAACACTATTGGTTATGGACATCCCTGGCGGGCGCGTACTGATTGAATTGGCACCGTATTTCGCACCCGAGCACAGCGCCAACATTCAGGCACTGGCCCGTGAAGGCTACTGGAATGGACTGTCCATCAACCGATCGCATGACAATTTCGTGGTGCAATGGGGCGACCCTGCCGAGAAACCGGAAGACGCCAAATCCTTGGGTTCAGCCAAAGCAAAGCTGCCTGCAGAATTTGCCCGTAACGGTTTCGATAAAACCCGTTTTCATGCCGTGAAAGACCGCGAAGGCTGGTCGAAAAAAGCCGGATTCGTGGATGGCTTTCCGGCTGCCACAGATACCAAGCAAACCTGGATGGCACATTGTTACGGTGCCGTGGGTGCAGGGCGTGGCAACGAAGCCGATTCCAGCAACGGTACCGAATTGTATGTGGTAACCGGGCAATCACCGCGTCAACTTGATCGCAATATCACCGTGGTGGGTCGTGTGCTGCAGGGTATGGAGTTTTTGTCGGTGTTGCAGCGCGGCACCGGGCCATTGGGCTTTTACGAGAAAGCCGAACAACGCACGCCCATTGCTTCAATAGCGCTGGCATCCCAATTGCCTGAGAATCAGCGCCCGAACTTGGAAGTGCTGCGCACCGATACCGCAACCTTTGATGCGCTGGTGGAGGCGCGCCGAAACCGTTCCGATGACTGGTACATCAATAAAGCCGGCCATATTGATTTATGCAATATTCCGATCCCGGTTCGGGCAAAAAAATAAACATCACCGCCTTCGGGCGGTTTTTCTTGAGGCCCACTCCCGTTAGGCGCGAATGGCGCGCAATGCCGCTTCCAACAGGGCCAGTGCTTCTTCCAGCAACGCCGGTTCAATGGTAATCGGCACAAGCACCCGGATACTGTTGGCATATACGCCGCAGCTCAGCAATATCAGCCCCAACTCGGCGGCTTTTACGGTGAGTGCTTTGGCGGCATCGGCATCCGGTGTGTTTTCGCTGCCCGGCTTGATCAGTTCAAACGCGAACATGGCGCCCAGATGACGGATTTCACCAATGCCAAGGCTGGCTTCTTTTTGCAGCTGGGCCACAAAAGCGGCCAGTTGTTCGCCCATGGCTGTGGAACGGTTGAGAATATCTTCGGAATCGATGACCTCAAGCACACCCAGAGCTGCGGCACAGGCCACCGGGTTGCCGCCATAGGTGCCGCCCAAGCCGCCGGCAGCCGGTGCATCAATAACTTCGGCACGCCCGACCACGCCAGATAGTGGCATACCACCGGCCAGCGATTTGGCGGTGGTAATCAGATCGGCTTTGACATCGAAATGCTCCATGGCAAACAGTTTGCCGGTTCGCGCAAATCCGCTTTGCACTTCATCGGCAATCAGCAGCATGCCGTGCTCGTCGCACAGCGCGCGCAGGGCACGCATGAACTCCGGCGGCGTTGGCGTGAAACCGCCCTCGCCCAATACCGGCTCGATGATGATGGCGGCCACGCGTGACGGCTCAATATCGTATTTGAACAGATTGGCAATATCTTGAAGTGCATCGGCCACCGAAATGCCGTGGTAGGCATGCGGAAAGCGGGCATGGAAGATATCGCCCGGGAACGGACCGAAACCGATTTTGTACGGTGCGATTTTTCCGGTTAAACCCAGCGTGAGCAAAGTGCGGCCATGGTAGCCGCCGCCGAAAGCAATCACGCCCGGACGCTTGGTATAGGCACGTGCGATTTTTACGGCATTTTCTACCGCTTCGGCCCCGGTGGTGACAAACAAGGTCTTGGCTTTGCCGGCAATCGGTGCACGCGCATTCAATTGCTCGGCCAATTCAATATAGGGCTCGTACGGCATCACCTGAAAACAGGTGTGGGTGAATGCCTCGAGTTGCTGTTGAATGCGTGCCATCACTTTCGGGTGACGGTGTCCGGTGTTGAGCACGCCAATACCGCCGGCGAAGTCGATGTAGCGTTTGCCATCGGCATCCCAGACCTCGGCGTTGTCTGCCCGTACGGCATAAAGCTGGGTGGCATTGCCTACCCCGCGTGCTACTGCATCCACCCGGCGCTGCTGCAAATCGGCATTCTT
>JAHEBG010000007.1 GCA_024642445.1 Gammaproteobacteria bacterium
CCGCTGAAGGCATCAGGCCTCCAGTGAAAAAATATCGCCCCATCCAGTTGTCATCGCCATCCACTTCGAACGGGTACATCAGGTAGCGATGCACGAAAATATGCACGAACAACTTGCCCTCGGGTTTCAACCAACGCGAAACTGAGGCCAACAGGTTTTGATAATTGCGCATGTGTTCAAACATTTCGATTGAAATGCATCGATCGAAGCGGTTGGAATCGAAACTGAGTATGTTGGCATCGCAGGTGATGACCGTGACATTATTAAAGCCCTTGCTGCGGCATTGTGCTTCAATGTGCTGACGCTGGCTTGCAGAATTGGAAACCGCGGTGATTTGCGCGTTAGGGTAGTGTTCCGCCATCCATAAAGTTAGGGAGCCCCAGCCGCAGCCCAGCTCCAGTATGTGTTGGCCATCCTGCAATTGTGCACGCTCGCCATAGAGTGCGAGCATATGCTCTTCAGCTTGATCCAAGCTCTCGCTGCCAGTGGGATAAAAAGCGGAAGAGTACTTGAGCCGCTTTCCTAGGCAACGCTGGAAGAATTCGGTGGGAAGCTCATAATGCTGTTCATTGGCCGCCTGGGTTTCAATGGCGATAGGGCTTTCTTTCAGCTCGGCAATCAGACGGTTGAAGCGGGCATCGGCCTTGTTGCAGTCTTGCGCACCTTCATCCAGCAGCCGTTGCCGGCATAGCCGGCGTATGCCTAAACGGAGCAAGGCATCCGGCACGAGGCCACGTTCAGCGATATTGATGAAGCTCATAATGATTCCTTGGAAGAGGCATTCGGTGGCAGAGGAAAAAACGCGCTCACTTCACGTTGATAGCGACGGTAATTGTCACCGCGTGAGCGCAACGCTTGCGCTTCCGTCCACGGTATGCCGCTAACGCGATACAGGAAGGCCAACATGAGCACCGGGCCAACCCAGCTCATTGCGAAATGCGTGCCACCGACGGCAAGACAGACATACGCAAACCAATGCAACCATTCGAAGAAATAATTGGGATGCCGGGACCACGCCCAAAGGCCAGTGCGGCAGGTAATGCCGCGATTACCGGGGTTATTGCGGAATGTGGCGAGCTGGCGGTCGGCTATGGTTTCACCCAAGAGGCTTAGGCAGAAAAAACCGATGGCGCAATACAGCCAAAGACCCGGTTGCAGGCTTGTATTTTCGGCAGCCGCAAAAAACGGCAGGCTGAAAAGAGACACTACCAGGGCCTGGCCCTGGAAAAAAACAAAAAATTTCGCCGGGCTTCCTTTCCATTCTGCGCGCAGCGCCTGATAACGGCCGTCTTCCGGCTCGTGACGAACGCGCTGCAGCAATGACAGGAACAGACGAAGTGACCAGATACCGGCAAATAGGGCCAGTGCGATGCGCGCAGTAAAACTGCCCGAGCCCATAAAAGCGCAGAACACGCCTGCAATACCCATTAAGGCCGCCCATGCCACATCGACAATGCCGATATTGCGGATTTTCAAAGCCCATAGCCAGACCAGAATCATAGCGGCCGAACTGAAAGCGAAAACAGCAATTAGAGTTTGCAAAAGAGTCATGTGCGGCTCGCTTTAAAATGGCTAATACGGGCATCGGCATAGCGCAAGGTGATCAGACCAAATCCCCAAACCAGTCCGATTGCCAGAAAGCCCGTGATGTAATCCGATTCAAGGCGCATGGCATTGAAGCGGTAGGCTGCCATGAAATAGGCAATGGGTGCACCAATAAATCCAAAAAGAAAAAGCCAGAGCGTATTGCTGTAAATACGTTTCAATGAGTGATTCAGTGTCAGGGCGAAACCCAACCACAAGGCCAATATCCAAATCGGTGCCATACCGGCGAGCGGTGTACAGTGACTGAACTGCAATATCCCTGTTTGAAGCAACAGGGTATCCATTAACGCGCCGAGCGGAAGCCCGAGCGCAAGGGTTTGCAGGTCTTTGCGAGGATCTGGACTGAAAACCAGTGTGGCCCCTGCAAAAGCTATGGCTGCCAAGATTCCAGGAAGGCAATAGTCATTGCCAGCGCCGTACACACACAGCAACCAGACCGCTTGGAACCCCACGATATTCAATGCCATGAAGGCCCATGAGGGCAGTGCTCGGCTCATTTCTGCGTGCCGTCTGATTTGCTGAACAACATATGTACATCACTGATCGACTGCTCAAGAAATCCGGCTTCGCAATAGGCCAGGTAGAAATCCCACATCCGTATAAATCGGAGGTCATAGCCTAAAGCCAAAACCTGCGATTCATTGCGGTTGAAACGGCTACGCCAATCGTGCAGGGTGCGGGCATAACTGGCGCCGATATCCTGCAGGTCCAATAAACGCAATGCGCCGGCATTGGCGGCAGACGCCACCATCGAGCTGGCGCACGGAATGTAACTGCCCGGAAAGATATAGCGTTTGATGAAGTCGACACTGTGCAATGCCTGCTGATATCGGTGGTCTTCAATGGTGATGGCTTGTATCAGGGCTTTTCCACCCGGCTTGAGCAGGCTGGCGCACTTATGGAAATAGGTATCCTGATACTGGTGGCCAATGGCTTCGATCATTTCAATCGATACCAGCTTATCGAACTGGCCTTGCAGGTCCCGATAGTCTTTCAGCAGCAGGGTGATTCTGTCGGACAGACCCTCGGCCTCCACCCGTGCTTTGGCTTCGTCATATTGTTCGCGGGAGATCGTGGTTGTGGTTACCCGGCAACCGGTATGTTTCGCGGCATACAAAGCCATTCCGCCCCAGCCGGTTCCAATTTCAAGCAGGTGGTCTTCCGGGCCTAGTTGCAATTTTTCGCAGATACGCTGGAGTTTTCGTTCCGAGGCCTGCTCCAGGTTGGTATCGTCGGTTTCATAAATGGCCGAGGAATACATAAGGCGGCTATCGAGAAACAGCTTGAACAAGGGGTTGCCCAGATCGTAATGGGCGGCGATGTTTCTGCGGCTACCATCTTTGGTATTGCGACGAAAACGATGCGCAAACGCCATCAACCAGCCGGTAACGCGTGCGCTGCCGCCTTCCATGCTGTCCAGAAGGTCGCGGTTGCGCACCAGAAGCCGCATTAGACCTACCAGGGTGTCTGCCTGCCAGTCGCCGTCCATGTAGGACTCGCCGGCTCCGACGGAGCCTGAGAATGCCACTTTACGGTAGAAATCGGCATCAACAACCGTGAGTGTGGCGAACAACGGCTCACTGGCATCGCCCAGCAACCGGGTGCTGCCGTCTTCAACCAGCCTCAGGTGACCGCCTTGCAGTCGCTGCATTTTGGCCAAAACTTGTTTCCGGATGAAGCCATCCAAAGCGGAAGCGCGGGCTTGGGTTTGCGGACTGTCAGTGGATATCATGGGTGCCTTTGGGATGCGGAATGAAGGGAACGCCTTTTAGCCAGAGCCGCAGAGCATGCCAGTAAATGCCAAACGCCACTTTTGCCGTGAGCAAAGGAAATGCCAGCAACTGCCGCAGTAAATTTGCTGATGACAATTCTCGTCTTTCTAGAGTCAAGGTGGCGTCAAATTGCTTGCATGATTCTGCATCACTGACCCGCATGAATACATTCAAGCGCGAATCCGGACAGTTGAATCGCCAGTCGTAGCTGAGCTTCATGGGTAGAAATGGCGAGACGTGGAATTGCTTAGGAAACATCCATTCGTGCAGAGTCGGCGCCGCCGGCGCATCTGCAACCGGCAGAAAGTAACTGAAGCGTTCGCCCCAGGGGGTGTTTGTGATTTCCGCCAGAATCCAACGAAGGGTTTTGCCTTCGTCACAAAACCCGTAGTAGAAGCTCACCGGATTGATCACAATCCCCAGATAACGCAGATGTGTCAGCAGGAAAATCGGGCCGGTTGGCCGCTCGCCGCTGCGTTGCTGCACGGCGTCACGAACAGCGCAGTCCAGTGGAATTTCTGCCGGCCCGAAATAATCGGCGCGATTGAAACGAAGCCAGTTGAACCTTCGATACGAGCAGAAACGCAAGGGTGCGAGGGTGTCTTCAACGGTGGCGATATTTAGATAGAGTTGGAAGATGCGGTATTGGAATGCATGCGGTTTGGGCTGAAAACGCCGGTGTGCGATTTTACCGACATACAATGCCGGGTGCTGCACGGCGTTGTCGCCGACATTCATGTCTGCAGCAACCCCATGGCAACTTCATGACCGGTTCTAAAACCGTCTTCATGAAAGCCGAAGCCCCAATAGGCACCGCAGAACCAGCTGCGGTTTTGACCCTGGATCTCAATACGGCGTGTTTGCGCCTTGACCATGGCATGATCGTAGACCGGATGCTGGTAATCCATTACTGCGAATATTTTTTCAGGGTCGATGTTCTGACGTTGGTTGAGACTGACAATGAACGGCACCGGTGCCCGCAGCCCTTGCAGGATATTCATGCAGTAACTTACTGTGCAGGGTGCATCCGGCGATTCGGGTATATCGGCATTCCATGCCGCCCACGCGCGGCGATCCGGCGGTAGTACACTGGCATCGCAATGCAAGACCGTTTCGTTGGACTGATAACGGATGGCACCGAGAATCTCGGATTCCTGAGGGGTTGGGTCCGCCAGTAGGCGCAAGGTCTGGTCGCTGTGGCCTGCAAAAACCACATGCTCGAAAGTTTGTATGCCATCAGCGGTCTGTATTTCCACGCGGTCCTCATAACGGCGCACGGTGGTAACGGCAGTGCGCAAGTGCACTTGCACACTCCATTGTTGAGTCAGGGCCTCGATATAGCTGCAGGAGCCGTTTTCCAGAACTCGCCATAGCGGGCGGTTGCTGATCTGCAGCATATGGTGATTGGCCATGAAGGCCACCA
The DNA here is from genome assembly GCA_024642445.1 of Gammaproteobacteria bacterium. Taxonomy (GTDB): domain Bacteria; phylum Pseudomonadota; class Gammaproteobacteria; order Xanthomonadales; family Xanthomonadaceae; genus Arenimonas. The sequence goes on from JAHEBG010000007.1 coordinate 4,801, forward strand.
GGTATTTTGCCGGAAAGTCCAGAATACGCGCGCTGGGTGAAGACCAGAGCGCACTGGCCATGGGTATCAGATGATTGTCGGTGAAGTAGTTGCTGTAGCCATTCAAATCAAGATACTCGGACAGGGTGGGGCCATCATCCTGATACTCCAGAAGCGCAGGGCACTCACGGTAGAAACGTCGAATTTCGAGAAGCATCCGCCAGAACTTGGGCGAGAGTAAATTCCTTTTCTGGCAGAACAAGGCGGAGAATGTGTGTGCGTTGTAGTACATGCCCAAAACACGGTTGTGCACGGCAAAGCTCATTTCAGTGGCTTTGGTTTTCACACCCAATTCTTTCAGGAAGGCACAAAACAACGGGTAGTTCTCGGGGTTGTGCACGATGAATCCCGAGTCGATACGGTAGCTTTGGCCTTCAACGGTAATGGAATGGGTATGGGTGTGACCACCAATCCGGTCTTCTTTTTCAAACAGCACCACGTCGTGTTGGCGAGATAAAGCCCACGCGGCGCTCAATCCGGCAATGCCGCTTCCGATGACCGCGATTTTCATGCGCGGTCCTGTTTCACATGTACCGGCACCGGTTTCAAGTCCCAAGCAAGGCGCAGACTCTGCATCAAGCGCAGCGCCAGATAGGTGATATCCAATTCCCACCAGAAAAAGCCCTGGCGGACGCTGTTCGGGTAATGGTGATGGTTGTTATGCCAGCCCTCACCCAGAGTCAACATAGCTAATAGGGCATTGTTTCGGCTGTCGTCTTGTGTGGCATAACGGCGCTTGCCCCAGACATGGGCTATGGAGTTGATGCTGACCGTGACGTGGAACAACAACACTGTAGATAGCACGAAGCCCCATACCAGAAGCTGTGGTCCGTTGGTGCCGAGGCCGGGCGCATATACTTCAAGGATGCTACCCAGCGCGAAAAGCACTACTGCCAAAGTGAACGGTGCAACGATATCGAACCGGTTCAGCCAGCGAAGCGTTTTGCGTTTGGCGAAGTCCTGAATCACGGAGTAATCGGTAGCGAAAGCCCGATGGTTCAGAAACCATGCCATATGGCTCTGCCAGAAGCCGTGCTTTGGGCTATGCAGGTCTTTCTCGGTATCGGAGTACCGGTGATGCTTTCGGTGGTGCGCAGCCCACCAGAGCGGGCCACGCTGGGCGCTGGAAGCGCCAATGAATGCAAATACGGTTTCCACCCATGGGTGGGTTTTGAAGGTTTTATGCGAAAAATACCGGTGATAGAACCCAGTGATGGCAAACATACGTATGGCGTACGTTGCCAGCATGACCACAAGTGCGGTATGTGAATACCCAACCCATATTACGCAAAAACATGCCAGATGCAGGGCGATGAACGGCACAATACGCAGCCATGCGATGCCATTATGCGCCGTTTCGGAAACGGCCTCGCTATCAAACCAGGCGATAAGGGTTTTCACGCAAATCCTGCTGCAGTAGTTTCAGGTTGTCATTTTCACGTTGCAAGGGTGATTCCACCGTGAAGGCCTAGTGGCTGATACGTACTTCGGTGCTCAGACTGTTGGCAATGAAACAGTTCCGGTGTGCGCTGTCATGCAGTTTCTGAAGGGCTTCTTGATCGGGCTGTTGCTCTCCCGAAAATTCAACGATTGGATGCAGCTCGCAGAGTACGATGGCTACCCTGCCGTCTGCATTCTTCCCAAGGGTTCCTTCGGCCCGGTCACGGTAGGATGCTACGGTAAAGCCGCGCTTGGCTGCCACTGCCAAAAATGTGAGCATATGGCACGAGGCAAGCGATGCCAGCAACAGGGTTTCCGGATTGGCGGCAGCGGCATTGCCAAAGTAGGCAGGTGCCGAAGAGCTCAGCAGAATGTGACCGTTTTCCAGCGTCACGGTATGGTCGCGGCTGAAGGTATCGGGGTGTTCGGCATGGGGCGCGGCATTCCAGGCGATTTCGGCGTAGTGGTCGGACATGGCGGTCTCCAGTGGTTTGACTTATTCTAGCGTACAGATGAAAAATTCCGCGACTAATGAAAAACGCTACGGTCTGGCACGCGTTCTGTCCAAAATGGGCTTGGCTTCGCGCACTGAAGCCGCGCGCATGATTGCCGCCGGTTCGGTCAGCGTAAACGGTCGAATCGTGCGGGATCCCGAGTTTCCGGTCGTGCGGGAGCGTGACAGCGTTACCCTCTCGGGCCTGGAGCAGAAGCCAATCGAGAATATCTATCTGTACTTGAACAAGCCGCGTGGCTTGCTGACGACCACGAGCGATGAAAAAGGGCGCGATACGGTCTATCGTTGTTTTGACGGCGCAGAGCTGCCCTGGATTGCGCCCGTCGGCCGTCTGGACAAGGCAAGCGAAGGACTGCTTCTGTTTACCAATGATACCGAATGGGCGGCAATGATAACTTCGCCTGAATCAGGTCTGGATAAAACCTATCATGTGCAAATCAATCGTCTGCCGAATCCGGATGAGCTTGAAAAGATGCGATGCGGGCTTGAATTGGATGGCGGTCCGCATGCAATGAAGCAGGTATCGGTTTTGCGAATGGGCGTAAAAAACGCCTGGTTGGAAGTCGTGCTTGACCAAGGCAAGAACCGTCACATTCGAAAAATTCTGGCGGCATTGAATTTCGATGTGCTGAGACTGATACGCGTGCAAATCGGAAATTTGAAGCTCGGCGACTTGCCGAAAGGCGCTTGGCGTGTACTCGATAAAAGTGAAATTTCGCCCCCTAAGCAATCGTAGTGTCTACGCCCGCCATTGGGGTGTGATCGGGAAAGTGGACAGGTAGGCGCTGATCGTGAAGTTGATACTTAACGCTTTTTGAGCTTGACCTGAATCAAATGTTTTCGGTCGATCCAAATCAATGCAATTGAATAGTCCAACACGTTGACAGCCTTGCTATTGTCTTTGATTGTGAACGTCTGGTTTTCCTTGCCCGATTCAAGCATCAATTCAATGGTTACTTCACCGGCCCAGACGCATTGCACATCGGGCGGGCAACGGCTGTCGTTTATCACGCGAATATAGTGCAGTTTTGCTGAACCATTAAACGTGGCTGACTGGCCAGGCTTCAACGCAAGACTGGCATCGGCTGTCGGTTGATTTTGACTTTGCGCGCTTTGTGTTGGCGCCTCCGATACGCTTTCAGGCGGCACCACAACTGTTTCGGGCGGGGTGCAGGCCAGCAGAATCAATAGTACGGAAAATGCCTGCACAGACTTCAGAGCAAAACGACCTTTAGCAAGCATGGTTATCTTCTCTGTGGGCTTATGGAATGACACCTAACTCTTTGCCCACTCTGGTAAACGCGGCAATGGCGGCATCTAAATGCGCCGTTGAATGTGCGGCACTCATCTGCGTGCGGATGCGCGCCTGGCCTTTCGCCACCACCGGAAAAAAGAAGCCAACGGCATAGATACCCTCTTCAAGCAAACGTTTCGCAAAGGCCTGCGCCAGTGGCGCATCGTACAACATGACCGGAACAATTGGATGACTTCCGGGCTTGAGGTCGAAGCCAGCTGCGGTCATTCGCTCACGGAAATACTGGGTATTGTGCTGCAGTTTTTCACGCAAGCCATCGGCCGATGCCAGCATATCGAAGACTTTGATGCCGGCGGCGACTACCGGTGGCGGCAAAGAGTTTGAAAAAAGGTAAGGGCGTGAGCGTTGTCGCAATAATTCAATGACGGCTTTCGGGCCTGTAGTGAAGCCACCCAATGCGCCACCCAGGGATTTCCCCAGGGTTCCGGTGAAAATGTCGATTTTTTCCAGTACACCGGCCACTTCCGCCGAACCGCGACCGCTGACACCGAGAAATCCGGTGGCATGGCATTCGTCGATATGCACCAATGCGCCGTATTGTTCAGCTAATTCGGTGATGCGTTGCAAGGGCGCAATGGTGCCATCCATGGAAAAAACACCGTCGGTGCTGATCAGGATTTTTTTGCAGCCGGCTTCGCGCGCAGCCAACAGTTGGGTTTCCAGATCGGCCATGTCGCAATTGTTGTAGCGGTATCGTTTGGCTTTGCACAGACGGATACCATCAATAATCGAGGCATGATTGAGTGCATCGGAAATGACGGCATCTTCTTCGCCCAGTAGCGGCTCATACAAACCGCCATTGGCATCGAAACACGCGGCGTAAAGAATAGTGTCTTCAGTGCCGAAAAAGTCAGCGATTTTGGCTTCCAGTGTTTTGTGCAAATCTTGAGTGCCGCAGATGAACCGAACCGAAGCCATACCGAATCCGTGGCTGTCCAATGCGTCTTTGGCGGCTTGGATCACTTCGGGATTATCGGCCAGTCCTAGGTAGTTGTTGGCACAGAAATTCAAGACCTTGGCGCCATTATTCAGGCGGATTTCGGCGGATTGGGCGCTGGTGATGATGCGCTCTTGCTTCAGCAATCCTTGAGATTCCAGTTCATCTAGGGTTTTTTGGTAGTCCTGAAGGGCGGGCTTTTTCATGGTTTGTTCAGTTTGGCTGTAAGCAGTTAATCGTATCCCATTTTAACCCGTATTGGCATAAATAGTTGAAATACAATGATAAATTAACGAAAATAAAGTGCAGGGCTATCAACTTTGTGTAAAGTATGTGATTTAAATGCCCAGTAATAGTGCAGAAAAAGCCACATGACTGTTCAAAATGCTAATAATCCGTTAAAATCCCACTCAGCTATCTGGTTTATCGCTAGTGTGCGTAAGGCATTCCGCCTTGGTAATTACACAATAATCATTGGAGATTTCTCAATGCAAAACACTTTGAAAGCCGCCGTATTGGCAGCCTTGTTGTCGGCACCTGCCGTTTCCTTCGCACAAGACGCAGAAGAAGGTTCGAACTTTAGCTGGAATGCCGGCATCGTTTCGGATTATGTCTTCCGTGGCGTTTCCCAATCCAACCGCGATATCGCCTTCCAAGGCGGCGTGGATTACAGCTTCGGCGACAGCGGTTTCTACACCGGCGCCTGGGGCTCGAACGTTGATTTCCAAGACATGACCGGCCCGAACATCGAACTTGATCTGTATGTGGGCTACAACGCCGACCTGACCGAAAACCTGAACCTCGATGTGATGTTTACCCGTTACACCTACCACGGTTCGGAATCGTCTTACGGCAACATCGATTACAACGAACTGATCACCAACCTGGCCTTGGCTGACGTTGCTACCCTGACCGTTGGCTATACCAACGATTACGGCAACACCGGCGAAAACGTAACCTACGTTGCTCTGGGCAACAGCTGGGATCTGGGCAATGACTACAGCATCAATGCTTCGTTCGGCCGTACCTATTCTGACTTCGGTGATTACAACGACTGGAACGTCGGCGTCAGCAAAACCGTTAAAGGTATCGAGTTCGGTTTGAACTACCACGACACCAACGTGCCTTTCAGCGTTTCCGACTCAGTGGTTTTGAGCGTAAAAATTGGCGGTTAATTTATACCGTGTAAAGAAAAAGGGCGCTTCGGCGCCCTTTTTTTTTGGCTTAGCGGCTATCGGTTACCAACTGCAAACGACTTTGCCGCACACGCCGGCCTCCATCAAATCGAAGCCTTTCTGGAAGTCATCGATATGCACCTGATGGGTAAGAACTTTCTGAAGTGGAAATCCGGTAAGCACCATTTGCGTCATTTTGTACCAGGTTTCATACATCTTGCGGCCGTAAATGCCCTGTACAGTAAGGCCTTTGAAGATGATGCGATCCCAATCAACGCCAGCACCTTTGGGCAGTATGCCAAGCAATGCCACTTTACCGCCGTGGTACATGCAGTCGAGCATATCGTTGAACGCCTGTGGCACGCCGCTCATTTCTAGGCCTACGTCGAAACCTTCCATGTGCAGTTCGGCCATCACATCTTTCAGACTTTGCTTGGAAACATTCACAACCCGTGTCGCACCCATATCAGCAGCCAATTTCAGACGATAGTCGTTAACGTCGGTAACCACGACATTGCGCGCGCCGATGTGCTTGCAAATGCCGGCAGCAATGATGCCAATGGGGCCAGCGCCGGTAATGAGAACATCTTCGCCAATGACATCGAATTCGAGCGCACAGTGTGCGGCATTGCCGTACGGGTCGAAAAAGGCAGCTAATTCGCTCGGGATCTGATCAGGAATAGGCCAAAGATTGGAGGCCGGCATCACAATAAATTCAGCGAAAGCGCCGCTGCGATTGACGCCAATGCCTACGGTATTCGGGCACAGGTGCTGCCGGCCGGCGCGGCAGTTCCGGCAATGCCCGCATACGATATGGCCTTCTGCGGAAACGCGATCGCCTAGACTGTAGCCGCTAACACCGGGGCCGATTTCGACAATGCGACCGACGAATTCATGGCCAATGATCAATCCCGGTTTGATGGTGCGTTGGCTCCATTCGTCCCATTTGTAGATATGCAGATCGGTACCGCAGATGGCGGTTTTTTCCAGCTTGATCAACACTTCATTCGGGCCAGGTGTAGGTACCGGAACCTGTTCCATCCATATGCCTTTTTCAGCTTTACGCTTCACCAAGGCTTTCATCATTTCAGTCATACCTGCTCCCGGAGCGGATTCAAGGCGCTCATTATACGCCCGCTGCCAGTATTTACCCAGCACCTGTAACCTAAGGGGTGGACCGCACTCTGGTACGAATGCCATGCCGGAGGTAGACTGAAGACGACAACGCAGGAGTATCAGATGAAAGTCACGATTTTCGGTGCAGCAGGCGTAGTAACCGGCTCCTGCCATAGGGTAGAGGCTGCCGGACGTCAGCTCTTACTGGATTGCGGGTTGTTTCAGGGCGGAAAGTTCGAAGAAGCGCGCAACCTGGAGCCATTCGATTTTGATGCCGATAGCATCGACGCTGTCATCCTGAGTCATGCCCATATCGACCATTGCGGACGGCTGCCGGTGTTGGTGCAAAGGGGTTACCGCGGACCAATCTATACGCACAGTGCCACTGCGCAACTGTTGCCGATCATGCTCGAGGATGCCGCCTCTTTGGCGGCCATGGACGCCGAGCGGCGAAACCGCTACAAAAAGGACGGACACAGCAATCACAAGCCGTTATACACGCGCGAAGATGTAGGCAATGTCATACGCCAATTGCAAAGCGTTGAATATGCCGTTGACACCGAGTTGTTTCCGGGCTTGGTGCTCAGCCTGCACGATGCCGGCCATATCCTGGGTTCAGCCAGTGTCCGGTTATGTGCGCAGGAAAATGGTCAAAGCAAGACCTTGGTGTTTTCAGGTGATTTGGGTCCGAAAGGAACGCCGATACTCAAAGATGCCGATCCATTCCATGAGGCGGATCTGGTCTTGATGGAAACCACCTATGGCGGGCGACTGCACCGGGACCGTTTGGCTACCATCCAGGAAATCGGCGAGATATTGCATTCGGCCTGGAAAGACGGTGGCAATATCCTGATACCGGCATTTGCCGTAGGCCGCAGTCAGGAATTGTTGTACCAATTCGCCCAGCACTTTGATGATTGGGGGCTTTCACGCTGGCGAATTTTTCTGGACAGCCCGATGGCTTCAAAAGTGGTTGGCGTCTACGGCAACAATGAACAACTGTTCGACAACGAGGCACGGCAGGTATTCAATCACCGTCCGCATCCGTTCCATCTGCCAAACATGAGTTTCACCTCGGATGTCGAGGACTCCAAGGCAATCAACAGCCACAAAGGCGGTAGCATCATCATTGCCGGATCCGGTATGTGCAACGGTGGTCGCATTCGCCATCACCTGCGCCATAACCTGGGAAATCCGCGCAATCATGTGTTATTCGTGGGCTACCAGTCCGTGGGAACCTTGGGTCGGCTATTGGTCGATGGTGTGAAAGATGTGAAGTTATTCGGTGACGAAATTCGGGTCAAAGCGCAGTTGCATACCATTGGCGGGTTATCCGCACATACCGATCAAAATGGTCTGTTGACTTGGTACGGCGCTTTCAAGGACCGTCCGCGAGTGGCACTGGTGCATGGCGAAGACGATGCCCGCAAAGCATTCGCTGCGGCATTGAAAGATAGGTTCGATGTCGAGGCGCGCATTCCGAACTACGCGGAATCATTAGCCGTTTAAAGCAGGAAGCCCGCCAACACATTGCGGCCCTCGTTGGCCAAAATATTGAAGGTGCGGGCGGCGGCGGCATTGTTCATGATTTCAAAGCCGATGCCGCGCTGCAGGAAAAACGCCAGATGTTTTTGTTCTGGAAAAATCTGGATTTCACCGGTGCCGAGTATGAACAGGGTAGGGTTTTCGGCCAATACCGGCTGCCAATCGCTTTCGCTGGCTGCAGTGATGTCGCGCAGGCTCCAGTTTTCATGCAGTGCATTCGGGCCTAACAGAAAGCTCTGGCCGATTTCCCGGGAATTGACCCAGACGCCATTCGGACCGATGCCACGGCAGACATAAAGGTAGTCGGGATTTTCCAGCGAAATCTGCATCGGCCTGCGGCTTGAGTCAGGCTTTGGGCAGAATAATCAGGGGTTTGTCTTTGCTGCGACGGAACAGAATCAGGATATTGCCGATACGGCCTACCAATTCGGCTTTGGATGCAGTCACCGTCTGTTCCATCCAGCTGTCACGTGTTTCACGGTCGCCGGCGGCATATTTCACTTTCAACAGCTCATGGCGCTCGAGTGCGCTGTCCAGTTCCGCCAGCAATGCTTCGCTCGGGCCTTTGGCCCCCACCAGGATGATGGGCTTGATATCGTGCGCTAAACCGCGCAAATAGCGCTTTTGGGCATTGGAAAGAGGGGTGGACATGACGTATGGCCTGCGCTTTAGTGGGTATAAAAGGGTATCATGAACCCCTACCCAAGCCCTAATTTTTCCATGGCCACTCGCAGCAAAAGCAGTCAGCGCTGGTTGAAAGAGCATTTTTCCGACCCGTTTGTGAAAAAGGCCCAGACCGAAGGCCTGCGTTCGCGTGCTGCATACAAATTGGAAGAGCTGCTCGAGCGTGATCGCCTGATCAAACCGGGCATGGTCATTGTCGATCTGGGGGCGGCGCCCGGTGGTTGGTCGCAGATGGCGCGTAAAGTCATGGGCGATAACGGCCGTGTCATCGCCCTCGATATTCTGGAGATGCCGCCGATTGCAGGTGTGGAGTTTATTCACGGCGACTTCAGGGAAGACGCGGTATTGTCGGAACTGCAGGCATTGGTGGGGGAAGTACCGGTTGACCTTGTTTTATCCGATATGGCCCCCAATATGTCAGGAGTAGGCACCGTAGATCAAGCCAGGGCGATGTACCTGTCGGAACTGGCCAGGGATTTTGCGGAGTCGCATTTGAAGAAGGGCGGTAATTTTCTGATCAAGTTGTTCCACGGCGAAGGCTTTGATGATTATGTCAAAGACC
>JAHEBG010000186.1 GCA_024642445.1 Gammaproteobacteria bacterium
GGGCTGACCCCGCGCGAAGCGAAAGTGCTGCGCATGCGTTTCGGCATTGATATGAACACCGACCACACTTTGGAAGAAGTAGGCAAGCAGTTCGATGTGACCCGCGAACGCATCCGCCAGATTGAAGCCAAGGCCCTGCGCAAGTTGCGTCATCCGTCGCGCGCCGATATCATGCGCTCGTTCCTGGATTCCGATAACCCGTAAAACACTCCGGGCCTATAGCTCAGCGGTTAGAGCAGAGGACTCATAATCCTTTGGTCCTAGGTTCAAATCCTAGTGGGCCCACCAAACCAAAAACCCCGCCGTTGGCGGGGATTTTTTGTGACGGATAAATTAAATAGCATTCGCGATAAATAAGAACGGAAAAAATTATCTACGCCAGCATAGCTGCACCTATGCCCTTTGAGTCTTCATTCCAGGAGGTATAAATGAAAGAATTTACTGTTCATATGAATATAGATGGGAAGTATATTAGACGTCATTTTAGAACTGAGTTTGAAAAATGCACTGATGGTAAATGGCGCTTAATGTGCGGTGTTTTTTTACAAGCAAGCCACAGTGTTGAAGAGTTTGATTCGCTTGAAGAGGGTAATACTTTTGTTTCGAACAACCCGGAGCATCGTTTCAACTTCAACGAGCCAGAATACGATCAAGATTTTCTGGATGAGCTAGAAGTAGAAATGAACAAGTTCCTTGCTGGAAAGTAAAAACAGATTACAGCGCGAAATTCACGGTAATTAATACCGTGCCCGGGCAGGCTGCGCCCGGATTGATTTTCCATTTTTCACGGCGCTCAAAGCCGGCCTATTAAATTTTTATGCTCAGCGTCCGATAATCTACGAGAAAACCTGACCACACCAAAATTTAAAAAGGTGCAACCAATTGCTCTTATTGCGTATCTAACGAACTAAGCAAAAATTTTAGTTCACGAAATAATGAGAGAAAAAGAAATGAGAATATCGAAGATTAGCGCCTATCTTTTGGCAACAATAATAGGTCTTAGCAGTGCTTTACCCGCTTTGGCCGAGAATATAGATTTTCCAAAAACGGCAGCCGGGCGTCTGGCGGAAATGCGCTTGAAGGCTTTTAATTCGGGGCAGGCAGCATTGCTCGAAGCTTTTAAGAATGCCCATGATTCCAGTATGTCGGTTGAAAATGAGTTAGCACTTAAGGATATGACCGGCGGACTGGATGCGCTGCGTATAGTGAAAAATGACGCCTTTCATATTGCCGTCATATTGCGCGAGAAAGACGGCGATCGCGTGGGTACCATGGAATTGGAAGTGGATGAGAAAAATCCAGACAAAGTCGCAAAATTTTCACTGCGGCCCATGCCAGATACTCCTGAAGATTTGATGCCGCAACGATTAAGCGCAGAACTGGTATGGCAGCGTTTGCAGAACAAAGCCGATGTGTGGGCAGCACAGGAACGCTTTTCAGGCAGTGTGGCTATAGCGCGTAAAGGCCAACTTCTACACCAACAAAGCTGGGGTTATGCCGATAGCGGCCAGAAAAAAGAAAACACCGCACAAACACGGTATCGCGTGGCTTCCATGTATAAGATGATGACCGCGGTTGCTGTTTTGCAGTTGCTTGAGAAAGATAAAATTGCCTTGGATGCGCCAATCTCGTATTACCTACCCAACTATCCAAATTCTGCGTTGGCCAATCAGGTTACTGTCCGGCATTTATTGACGCACACGGGCGGCACCGGTGAAATATTTACCGAAGAATTTACGCAAAAACGTGAACAGCTGCGTGAGCACAGCGACTACGTGGCCTTGTTTGGCCAACGTGATGCTGCATTTACCCCTGGAACTCAGGAACAATATTCGAATTATGGGTATGTGCTTCTGGGTGCCATCATCGAGGCGGTTACGGGCAAGCCGTATCATCAAGTGATTTCCGAAGCTATCTTAGCGCCGGCCGGCATGCGCAATACAGGCAGCGAGCCTGAGACCGCCATAGCACCACAGCTTTCGGTTGGGTATATGCGTACGGAAACCGGGTTGCAAGACAATCGAAACACCCTGCCTTGGCGTGGTACCGCAGCCGGCGGCGGCTATTCAACCACCGAAGATTTGATCCGCTTTGCAACAGCTTTGCTGCAAGGACAGTTGCTCTCAGGTAAGTCGCTAAGCATCGCAACGCAGCCGCAAACACCAAGCCAGCTCTACGGATTTGGCTTCCAACTGGGCGGTAAAGGTATGCATGCGCATTTTGGCCACAGTGGCGGTGCAGAAGGCATGAGCGGCGCACTGCGAATTTATCCTGAAACTGGCGATATCATTGTGGTGTTGTCCAATTTTGACCCGCCTGCGGCAGATGAATTGGTTCAATATTACGGCAATCGTATGCCCCTAAAGCCGCGTGAAAATGCGAGTACGGTTCAGAAAAAATAGCGGCAGGCACTATAGCTAGCAAGCGGTAGATAGGTATGCCGCTTGCAGCTTACTTTAGGCAGATTGCATAGTAAAAACTGTGATTAAGATTTGGTTTCGGCGGCGCAGGGCCGTGGCATGGCTTTGGGGGGCTTAAGTGGGCGTTGAAAGCTTTAATGTACTGCGTGCCTTAGCGAATGTTAATTACTAAAAATAACTTCAGAGCCACCGTTTCCAGTCGAATCTGCAGAATTCACCGATTCCAAATTTAAGTCATTCGCTAACTTAATTTTATTTGATTGATATAAAATCCGATATTTAGCTATAGGCCCGGAGCCACTATATATGGGCTCTACCTCAACATAAAGCATTTGCCAAAAAAGCGGTGCTTTAAGCTTATTACAATAGTGATAATAAATTGGATCTTGCAGTTTAAATATAAGAACTGATTTTTTCTTAAATTCAAGGTATGTCAATTGATCTTTATCATATGGCGGTCTATACCGGCTACCACACAGCATATACTTACGATTATTACTGTCTGTCAAGACAAGCATAAGGGATTTAAACGCTCGACCACTTCCACTGGAATATTCCGCAACATCAATATGATAAAGCAATGGATTTTTATAATAGTTTAAACTTACATTTGTGGAGTTTTTTAGGATTAACTCTCTATTCTCTTCATAAATTTCGAGTTGGTTCTTCGGCATACAGCTCGTCAAGAACGCCAATCCGGAAATTGAAATTATTTTAATTAAAATATTCATTCTATTCGTCGTATTCTCGGAATCTGTCAATTATGGCGTTGAATCGACCCCAGCTCGCTAGACACATTCACCCCAATAAATTAACCAAAACGATTTATTTCAGTTAAAGGTCAATAGTTCAGAGCGTGAAATCCACCGTGATTAATGCCGTGCCCGGGCAGGACGCACCTGGATTGATTTTCCATTTTTTCACTGCGCTCAAGGCCGAGCGATCAAACTCGCGGGTTCGGCTGGATTTGAATAAGGCGGTGTCGGTGACATTGCCGGCAGCATCGTAGCTAATCTTCACCACCACCGAGCCGGTTGTGCCCGAGCGCAACAGGGCCGGCGGGTATACCGGTTGTGTGCGTTCGCGAACCGAGGCTTGTTGCAGTGCGCCACTGGCGGCAGAACAACTGACCACTGCCGGTGCAGAGGCTACGGGCTTTGGTGGTGCTTTGGCCGGCGTTTTCACCACCGGTTTTTCGACAACAACCGCTTTAACCACGGGTGGCGGCGGTGGCGGTTCAGAGAAGCGGATGCTGTCAATGGGAAATTCGGAGAATCCGGGTTGACGCGAACCGGCCAATAAATTCAG
>JAHEBG010000187.1 GCA_024642445.1 Gammaproteobacteria bacterium
CGGCTCGTAGACGGCTTTTCGCTGAAGGATTTTGAATACCGCACCGGATTAAGCCGCGATAGTATTGCCCCGCAACTGCAAAAAGCATATTCAGGGCAATGGCTTAAGCAAGAGGGCGATTGGGTTAAGCCTACCGAGTTGGGGATGCGCTTTGCCAATGATGTGATGGGGTTGTTTTTGGTTTAAAAATAATGGCGATAGAGCGCTGCTTAGGTTTGCAGTCTAAGCGTAATCTCACAAGTTGAAAAATTCCACCGTCTTCTGAGCTAAGTTTCTTAGCTATCGGTAACCACAAATTTCGAATTGTAATTTATTCAGGTTACAAAACTAAAATGGCGACACAGTGCAGCTGCTCGCATCCGTGCTCATTTTTTGGCAAACCACCAATGTATCGGCCCGCGTTTGCCGGTATTGATTCACCAGCGTTTGGCAACGACTATCAGACAGACATTGTTGATAGTTACTCATCATAAATTCTGAGGCCGCAATAATGCCGCGTGTTTTCAGGTTAAGATTTTCGGCGGGAATGGCATCGAGCAGGGGCGACAAACCCGAGGCATTTTCTACCTCTACACATTGTTCATAGGTATTGCATTTGCCTGTACGTATGCGGCTGCTTGATGTGGGCGCTTGCGCCACCGCTACAGCGCTTGCTTGCGCAGTGGCTTTTGCGGCACGTTGTTCAGCGGCACGTTGTTTAGCAGCGTTACGCTGATCTAGAAAATTATTAAGGCGAATAAACTCATCGGTTTTTTCATTTTCAGCATAATATTCTAGCAGTTGCGAAACTTGCGCATCGGTCAACGCTTTCGGGTTGCTTTTGTAGGTTTTTTCAATGCCCGCAATGGCGGCGTATTGCTTAGCCTTCTCGGCTTTTTCCAGCGGTGCGCGCCATGCGGCGCTGAATGATTCAATGCGTTCCCGCTCCTTCTGCAAATTGGTGTTGGCCATCTCCCAATCGGCTTTGAGCTTAGCAATGGTAGGGGCCGCTAATTGATCCCAAAGCGTTTCACATCCCACGCTTGATTTCATGTTAGGGCAAAAGCTAACTTTCGGGTTTTGATCGTAAACACCCATGCCCTGCACAATCGAATAAACCGGATAATCGTTACTGTTACTGCAGCCTTTTATTTTTTTCTTGTAAAGGTATTCAACGATCGTGCAATTGTTGACGTCCGTTGCAATGTAAGATTCGTTACCTGGGTCGCTGATTCGTAGCCATGTGCGTGGGGCATTGCTGGTTGGGCTACTCCAATACGCAGCGTAAGGGTCCTCACGCACCACCTGACTAACCTGTTTCGCACTGCTCCTGTCTTGGCCGAGCCTCATTTCGTACTGGCCAGTGCCATTGGACGGGCTTTCGAAAACATAAAAATTCATTGCACGGCCACGAATATAGCCTAACTGAAATCCCATGGCATTCACCATGTCTTTTGGCTCGGCTAACGATCCTAGGCCTTCAGCCAAGCCAAACACGCAATCGCCATCCCACTGCATTGCACCATAATACGTTCGATGTGTCATTTTTTTGGTGATAGGTTTCTGAGCAACTTTGTCGTAGCCATCGGGATAATCATAAAATTCATCGGCTGGCATGGGCAGCACAAGGCCGCAGCCGTTGAGTGTATACACCAAGCTCTCGCCGGGAAATAAGGGCGGCGTTGGGTAAGCTTTTGGGTTCCAGTTCTTGATGGCTTTAGCGCGCGCTGTGCGTTCGGCAAGGTTCCTGGCAGCTAGCTCATCGCGTTCGCGAATGTCTTGTTCCATGGTGGCTATGGCATCTAGCGCTTGCCGAGATTCGCGTTCGCGCTTTTCGGCGCGCTGTTGATCGAGTTTTTCAGCCCAAGGGATAAGGCTTTGCAAGGCATTGATATCGCTTTGCGACTGCGCCGAAACTGGCAATGATTGTAGACTCAAGAACGACAGGGTAAAGGCTGCGACTACGCGTATAGTGACCGGCATAAATTTCCTAGACAGAAAGTACAGCGATTAAGTTGTTAGAAACCGAAAACGGGGCTTTCTAACACATGCCATTTGCTCAAGACAACTCTAACACTTTGAATAATAATAGTTCTACTATGTTCAAGTTTATTTGGTAGACTAGGCCCACTTCAAGTGTTCGGGAAGTTGGTGAAAGTCCAACACTGCCCCCGCAACGGTAAGTCAGGTATGCCATTCAAAAAGCCACTGGGAAACTGGGAAGGCGAATGGTGAAGCGGTACTGATGAGTCCGGAGACCGGCTTGAGGCTGCGACGGCGTTAATTCGCCGTCTTTTTGCACATTGCGGAGGGCAATGCGGCCAAATTATTGTCTGCAGTGTTCTGTTTTCAATGGTTTTGTCGGGTCCTCTTCGGTGTGCGGCGCGGGTGCGCACCACAAACAGGAACCGTATGAAAACGAACAATAGCCTTTCCCCATTAGCGTCGGCACTATTGCTGGCCATAGCCCTGCCTTGCCATGCGCAAGAGGCCGTCAATACCCTCGACAAAGTGCAAGTCACCGGCAACCGCTTGCCACAGGACAGCGCAGCATCGGTACATGCCGTTACCGTCATAACCCGTGCCGACATTGAGGCCAGTCAAGCCGTGGATGTCATCGATCTGCTGGCTCGGCAAACCGGTATAGATATGGTCCGTACCGGCGGCAGCGGCGCACAGAACTCGCTGTTCATGCGAGGTGGCAATTCCAACCACACCCTCATTCTGATCGATGGCATCCGGGTCAACTCGGCCACACAGGGCTTATTCGATTTTGCCCATCTGCCACTGGCGATGATTGAACGCATTGAAATCGTGCGTGGCCCTCGCGCCGCGGTCTGGGGTTCGGATGCCTTATCCGGTGTGGTGCAAATTTATACCCGGGTACCGGAATCACTCAATGCCGAGTTGCGTGCCGGCAGTTACGGCCGCAGCGGTGCCGATGCCGGTATCGACTTCGGCAGCGAGCAAAACCGGTTCGGCATCACCGCCGGATTCGACAGCTTGAACGGGTTTTCTGCTACAAATGCCGATGCCTGGGGCTTCAACCCTGATAAAGACGGCTACAACAACCGGCATCTGGCCGTGCAGTCACGGCACGAATTCGGTCAGTACACGTTTGCATTTTCAGGCTTGGCCACCCGCGGAGATATCGAATTCGATCAGGGTCGCACGCTGGCCGATAACCACTCTTGGAGTGCATCACTGGCAGGCCCGGCATCTGAACACTGGAGCCAAAGTCTGAATTTCGGGCAAACCTATGAAAAGTTGGATACACCGGCCTTTGAAGGTACCTACGGAAGTCAGCGCCACAGTCTGGATTGGTCGAACGTGGTGCAGTCCGGCGATGCCAGCCAATTCGGGTTCGGTCTGAACTGGGCCAATGAATCCGGATATTCGAACAGTTATGGCAGCACTGAATTCAAGAAGGACCGTCGCAATATCGGCGCGTACGGCGTGTTCAACACGGTTTGGCAGAACCACCGATTTGAACTGGCTACCCGCTACGACGACAATCAGCAGTATGGGAATAACCTGACCAGCAGCGCCGGCTGGTCATGGCAGCTCTCCCCGCAAAGCCGAGTGCGTGCCAGTTGGGGCCAAGGATTTAGAGCCCCCAATTTCAATGAACTGTATTACCCGGGTTATTTCGGATTTTATGCTGGAAATCCAAATCTTGACCCCGAGCGCTCAAATGCGTTCGAAGTTGGATTTGAAACGGCACTCGGTAAGCATGCAC
>JAHEBG010000188.1 GCA_024642445.1 Gammaproteobacteria bacterium
CGCATTCAATGGCACTGTAGGTCACCACCGGCACCGCGTTCGGGAACACCTGCCGAAGCAAACCATCCAGCGGGGCATCATAAGTTTCAGACATGGCGGTAATGCGTTGGATGGCAGGCGCCTGTAACCCGCGCTCAATGGCAAACTGACAAAGACGCTCCAAATTGGTGGGATAGGACACCAAGGAGTTGGCGCCACGCGACTGCACCTGGTTTTCGATAAAGGCCCATTGTTCCGGCAACGGGCTGTCTACCTCCAGGGTATGCTCGTTGGCTTTATGGGTAACCAACGCCACAATCTTCATTGGCGTCAGCGGCCCGCCGTACCATTGCTGCAAGCGCAGGGTATCTTCACGTTCTCTGCGATGGCGCTCCGGCTGCCACGACACCTTGATAGGCATGGAGGTAGAGCCCGAGGTGTGGCCTAGCGCCGGATGCCCGTTCAGCAATAACGCGTTGTTCGCCTGCACGTCGGCACGGGTAATTACCGGCAGCGGCTGCTGGATATCCGGATGAAAGCGCTGATAAAACGGATGATTCTGCTGCGCCCAACGTACGATGGCTGAAAAATGGCGGCGCGCATACGGACGGTCGCGGAACGTGGGTGGAATCCAGACCTCAGACACCCGAATGCTTCCGCCGAATTGTGGTGATTGCAGTATGCATAGATTTAGGGAAACGCATGCCGTTTGATATGGCTTCAGTTTCTCACAGAACGCGCGCCAGACACCAGACATCCACCCGCTCAACGCCGGCCTGCTGTAAGGCTTCTGCGGCTGCTGCGCAGGTGGCGCCGGTGGTATAGACGTCATCAACCAAGGCCACATGTGCAGGCAATCCGGCGCGCGCCGAAAAAGCGCCTTGCACATTTTGCAGGCGGGCCTGAGCATCCAGTTGTGATTGCACTGCCGTTTCGCGGCAACGTATCAATGCGTTCTTGGACACCCTAATACCGTGTTGCCGGCCCCAATAACGGGCCAATTCCAGTGCCTGATTGAAGCCGCGCATTCTTAAACGCTTACGGTGCAGCGGCACCGGCACCAGCCACTCGGGCAAATCAGCATGAGCTCCCGGAGCGCAAAGCTTTGCCAGCAAGCGTCCTATTGTCAGATCCTGATGAAATTTGAACGCGTGTATCCAACTGTCGAGAGGTGCGGCAAAGGTGCTGCCGGCATATACCCGGCCGTGGCTGGTCTCCAGCACCGACGGTGCCGGTGGCAGCTCAGCCTGACAGGCCGTGCAGAGATCCAGCCGCCATTGCCCAGGCCCCTGACAGCACGCGCAGCGGGCCGGAATCAGCTGATAATTCAAGCCATTGAGCAGGTGGTCAACAATTTTCATTGGCATCCGGTTGACGGGCTGGGGTATGCTATACACGTTACTCCGCCTTCTTCCCCTGACCTATCGGAAAACCCCCATGGCTGCTGTCATCCGACACGACTATTCCCGCGACGAAGTGCTTTCGTTGCTCAATCTGCCGTTTGCCGATTTGATGCAGACAGCCGGCAGCATTCACCGCGAGAATTTCAACCCGAATCAGGTGCAGGTCTCCACGTTGCTGTCCATCAAAACCGGTGGCTGCCCGGAAGACTGCGCGTACTGCCCGCAAGCCGCACGCTATAACACCGGACTGAAGGCGCATAAATTAATGGAAGTGGATGAGGTGCTGGCCAAAGCGGCACAAGCCAAAGCCGCCGGTGCCACCCGCTTTTGCATGGGCGCAGCCTGGCGTTCGCCGAAGGACCGTGATGTAGCTAAAGTTGCCGCCATGGTTGAAGGCGTACGCGCCATGGGCATGGAAGCCTGTGCCACGCTTGGCATGCTGAACCCCGAACAGGCAAAAACCCTGAAGTCGGCCGGCCTGGATTACTACAACCACAACTTGGATACCGGTCCGGACGAGTACGCCGACATCATCAAAACCCGCGACTACCAAGCACGCCTGGATACTCTGCAACATGTGCGCGAGGCCGGACTGAAAACCTGTTGCGGCGGCATCGTGGGCATGGGTGAAAGCCGCGAACAGCGCGCGGCCTTGCTGCAAACACTGGCCAATCTGCCCGAACATCCGGGCTCGGTGCCGATCAACCGTTTGGTGCAGGTAGAAGGTACACCGTTGCATGGCACCGCCCTGTTGGATCCGTTCGAATTTGTACGTACCATTGCCGCTGCCCGCATTCTGATGCCGGCTTCGGTAGTTCGGTTGTCGGCCGGACGCGCCGAAATGAGCGAAGAACTGCAGTCGCTGTGCTTCCTGGCTGGCGCCAATTCCATTTTCTACGGTGAAAAACTGCTGACCACCGGCAACCCCGATGTGGAAGCCGATCAGGCGCTCTTTGCCAAGCTGGGCATTGAAGGCATGCCGGTGCTGATTGAAAGCAAAACCGTACATGCCGACGTGCTGCAAGAGGACCGCAGCTGCGCGGCCTGAGCCATGAGCCTTGCTGACCGGCTGCAACGGCGCGCTTTAGAGCGCGCGCAGGCTCAAGAACTGCGCATACGCCGTGTGCACGGCACGCGTAACGGCATGCACAGCACCTGCGATGGCCGTTTGCTGCTGAATTTTTCCAGTAATGATTACCTCGGTTTCGCCCAACATCCGGCCGTTGTAACCGCATTCCAAGAGGCAGCCGGAACCTATGGTGTTGGCAGTGCCGGCTCGGCATTGGTCAGCGGGTTTTTTGCAGCGCATGAAACCCTGGAACGTACTGCCGCCGAGCTGTTCGGCTATGAGGCCTGCCTGTATACCGGCAGTGGCTATCTGGCCAATACCGCCATTCTGCAAACGCTGTTGGATGTGCGCTCACATTGCGTGCAGGACAAGCGTAACCATGCCTGCCTGCTCGATGGCGCACGGCACTCGGGTGCACGCTTAACGCGCTACCCGCATAGCGATACGGCAGCAGCGGAATCGCTATGTGCCAAGGCCGAAACCGACAATCTGTTTCTGGTCAGCGACGGCGTATTCAGCATGGACGGTGATTGCGCCGATCTGAGTGCACTTTCCCGGATAGCGAAACGCTACAGCGCCACCCTGATGATTGATGACGCCCACGGTGTGGGCGTTTGTGGCAAAACCGGGTTAGGCAGTGTGCAGGCAGCCGGCCTGAGCGCCGCCGAGGTGCCGTTGTTGGTGGTGCCCTGCGGAAAAGCTTTAGGCGGACAAGGGGCGCTGATTCTGTCTCAAGCCAGCATTATCGAAGCGCTGATTCAGTCCGCACGCCCCTATCTGTTCAGTACCTCGCCGGCACCGGCAATGGCAGCAGCGGTCACTGCCGCGTTGAACGTGTTGCAGCAGGAGCCGGAACACCATCTGCGCCTGCGTCAGACCATAAACGACTTCACCCGTGCCGCCAAAAACGCCGGCCTGCCACTGCTGCCGTCAAGCACCGCAATTCAACCGCTGATGGCCGGTAGCAATGCACGCGCCCTGTATTGGAGCGAGGCCTTGGCCGATCGCGGCATCTGGCTAAGCGCCATCCGGCCGCCAACCGTAGCGCAGGGCCAGGCGCGTCTGCGCATCACGCTGACTGCCCGGCATCAACCGGCGGACATCGAACATCTGGTTACGGCATTGGTTGAGGTGGTGGGAGATACGCATGCCCCTGCATGAGTCGGTGCAAGGCCAGGGCCCGGATTTGCTGTTGCTGCACGGCTGGGCCATGCATAGCGGCATCTTCGCGCCGCTGCT
>JAHEBG010000189.1 GCA_024642445.1 Gammaproteobacteria bacterium
TGCCTCCTGGATGCGTACACCAGAGATCATTGCAGTGGAATTGGCCGGCAAGCCCCAGCCCGGCATCACCGCCACCGACGTGGTGCTGTCGTTGACCGAGTTTCTGCGCAAGTCGAAAGTGGTGGGGGCATATCTCGAATTCCGTGGTGAAGGCGCTGCGGCATTGACCGTCGGTGACCGCGCCACCATTTCCAACATGGCACCGGAATACGGCGCCACCGCTGCGATGTTTTTCATCGATGGCAATACCTTGGACTACCTGCGCTTGACCGGCCGAACCGATGCGCAGGTGGCATTGGTTGAGGTGTATGCAAAGACCGCAGGGTTGTGGGCCGATGATTTACAAGACGCAAACTACGAGCGCACGCTGCATTTCGATTTGTCAGGCGTGGTACGTACCATGGCCGGCCCCTCGAATCCGCATGCACGCGTTGCCACGGCAGAGCTCGCGGCCAAAGGCATCGCCGGAAACCTTGCCGGCGCACGCGCGCAGGAAGCCCAGGGCCTTATTCCGGATGGCGCCGTGATCATTGCCGCCATTACCAGCTGCACCAACACCAGCAATCCGCGTAATGTGATTGCCGCGGGGCTGTTGGCACAAAAAGCCAATGCCCTCGGTCTTGTGCGTAAGCCCTGGGTAAAAAGCTCATTGGCACCCGGATCGAAAGCGGTGGCTTTGTACCTTGAAGAAGCCGGATTGAAATCGGAACTGGAGCGCTTGGGCTTCGGTATCGTGGCTTTCGCCTGCACCACCTGCAATGGCATGAGTGGCGCACTCGACCCGAAAATCCAGCAGGAAGTGATAGCGCGCGATCTTTATACTACGGCTGTTCTCAGTGGCAACCGTAATTTCGATGGACGTATCCATCCTTACGCCAAGCAGGCCTTTCTTGCATCACCTCCGCTGGTGGTGGCGTATGCCATCGCCGGTACGGTGCGCTTCGATATCGAGAAAGACGCACTGGGCTACCGCGACGACGGCACAGCGATTCTGCTTAAGGATATTTGGCCTTCGGATGCTGAAATCGACCGTGTGGTGAAACAGTCGGTAAAGCCCGAACAATACCGTTCCGTGTACGAGCCGATGTTCCGCATTGCCGTCGACCATGGCCAAACAGTTGAGCCTTTGTATGATTGGCGCGCCAAGAGCACCTACATCCGGCGTCCGCCCTATTGGGAAGGCGCCTTGGCCGGCGCACGCACCCTTAAAGGCATGCGGCCACTGGCGGTGCTGGGCGATAACATCACTACCGATCATCTGTCGCCCTCGAATGCCATTCTGCTTGACAGTGCGGCGGGCGAATACCTGGCGAAAATGGGTTTGCCGGAAGAAGATTTCAATTCCTATGCCACGCATCGCGGCGATCATCTAACCGCCCAGCGTGCAACCTTCGCCAACCCTAAGTTGAAAAACGAGATGGTGCGCGATTCGGAAGGCAATGTGATACAGGGTTCGCTGGCACGCATCGAGCCGGAAGGTGAGGTTACGCGCATGTGGGAAGCGATAGAAACCTACATGACCCGCAAACAGCCGCTGGTGATCATTGCCGGTGCCGATTACGGGCAGGGCAGTTCGCGCGACTGGGCCGCCAAAGGCGTAAGGCTTGCCGGCGTGGAAGCCATCGTGGCCGAAGGGTTCGAGCGCATTCACCGTACCAATTTAATTGGCATGGGCGTGTTGCCGTTGGAATTCCAGCCGGGCGATACACGCGCAACCTATGCCATCGACGGCACGGAAATTTTCGATGTACGTGGTGAATGCCATCCGGGCGCAACGCTAACGCTGATCATCCATCGTGCACAAGGCGTCAGTCTGGAAGTGCCGGTTATCTGCCGTTTGGATTCAGATGAAGAGCTGGCGATTTATGAGGCGGGTGGCGTTCTTCAGCGTTTCGCGCAGGATTTTCTGGCTGCTACACAGGCGAATTGATATGAGCCATGCACCGCAATTGCGTATTCCTGCCACCTATATGCGCGGCGGCACGTCCAAAGGTGTTTTTTTCCGGCTTCAGGATCTGCCGGTTTCCGCACAAGTGCCAGGGCCATCGCGTGATGCCTTGCTGATGCGCGTGATCGGTTCACCCGATCCGTACGGAAAGCATACCGATGGCATGGGCGGCGCTACCAGCAGTACCAGCAAGTGCGTCATCATTGGCCCGGCCACGCAGCCTGAACACGACGTGGACTATCTGTACGGGCAAGTGGCCATAGAAAGCGCCTTCGTAGATTGGAGCGGAAATTGCGGCAATCTGTCTTCAGCGGTCGGGCCGTTTGCCATTGCCAATGGCTTTATTCCTGCAGATCGCATTCCACATAACGGCGTGTGTTCGGTGCGGATTTGGCAGAAAAACATCGGCAAGACCATTGTTGCGCATGTGCCGATTGCCAATGGCAGTGTGCAGGAAGATGGCGACTTCGAACTGGACGGCGTGACGTTTCCGAGTGCCGAAATTGCCCTGGAGTTTCTTGACCCGGTAGACGAAGGCGATGAAGGCGGAGCGATGTTTCCTACAGGAAATGCCCTCGATACCCTCGAAGTGCCGGGGCTTGGCAGCCTGCAAGCCACGCTGATTACCGCCGGTATTCCTACGGTATTCGTGCGTGCCGAGGACGTGGGCCTTACCGGTACCGAACTGCAACCGGCCATAAACGAAAACCCTGAGCGACTGGCGATGTTCGAGGCCATCCGTACCGCAGGCGCTCTGCGCATGGGATTGATCAAGAGCCCTGATGAGGCCAGAAAGCGCCAGCACACGCCGAAAGTCGCTTTTGTATCAAAGCCTGCCGACTATATGGCCTCTAGCGGTAAACCGGTAAACGCGTCGGATATCGACTTGGTGGTACGCGCGCTATCGATGGGAAAACTGCATCACGCGATGATGGGCACGGCTTCGGTGGCCATTGCCGCAGCGGCAGCGATTCCCGGAACCGTGGTTCATGCGGCAACATATGCGGGCGGGGAAGGGCGGGTATGCTTTGGACACCCGTCCGGCACCATGCGGGTTGGCGCCGATGTTCAGCAGCACAACGGTGTCTGGACGGTGACCAAAGCGGTAATGAGTCGAAGTGCACGCGTCTTGATGGAGGGTGTGGTTTGCGTGCCCCGCGGGTATGACAGTGCGCAAGAGGCGACGGGCTAATGATGCAGTACCCGCACTGGGATGCGAATATGCTTGTGGTCATGGCCACAGTTATCGCGGTGGGTGCCGTAGTCCTCTTGCACTATGAAGGTCTCGCGATTATTTCCGCTTGGTTGGCCAAGCGCAGTGAGCAGATTTCACGACGCAAGGTTTTGTACGGTATTTTTTCGGTATTGGCACTGCATATTCTGGAAATATGGATCTTCGGTCTCACGGTCTGGCTACTGTTGAAATACCCGGATACCGGAAGCGTAACCGGCGCCAACCCGCTGCAGCTTTTTGATGCCATTTATCTTGCGGCAGTAACGTATACCACGGTCGGTTTCGGCGATGTCGCACCCATCGGTCCGATACGCTTCATTGCCGGCACCATGTCACTGACCGGGTTTGTCTTGATTACCTGGTCGGCATCGTTTACCTATCTGGAAATGGAGCGTTTTTGGCGGAAGTAATTCCGGTTAGATGCCAGCCGCCAACTCCGCACCCTGCGCAATGGCACGCTTGGCATCCAATTCCGAAGCCACATCGGC
>JAHEBG010000008.1 GCA_024642445.1 Gammaproteobacteria bacterium
GTACGTTGTAATCAACCACGCGCTTGTAACCAACCAGAATCTTCATTGCAGGCCTCAGGAATGGGTTTTACGGGTTAAAGCAAACCCTAATTTTACCCCATATCACCGATTCAAACAGCCGCTTGCCCTCAATGAGACGTGAAATCAGAGACTTAATCGGTCTTTCAATGCGTCTACAAAGCGTTCTGCCGCGCCATCGGCATAGGCAAAGAACAATGAAGGCTCGGTCAGCTCCAACTCCAGAAGACAGGGTTCGCCTGCGTCGCCGCGCAATAGATCAATTCGGGCATACAGCAAGGGCCCGTTTAATTCAAAAAGTCCGGGCAGGGCGGCAACTACCGATTCCGCTAAAGCCAGTTCATCGGTGCTGGGCACGCGCGCCATGATTTGTTCGGGTGCAAACAGCTGATCGGTGGGGCCGACATTACGCCGCAACAGCGGGCCTTTGCGGATGGCATGCGAGAAGATGCCATTGAAGTACATCAACGCGGTTTCACCGGCCTCATCCACACGACTGAGATACGGTTGCAGTAAAACACTGCGGTTTTTCAATTGCAGGCGTTTGATGTGCATCAGCATGGCATCTTGTTCATCGCGGCCGTAGCGTTGGGCATCTTTCGAGCCGGCACCTACGGCCGGTTTAACCACCAGTTCGTCATGCGCGAACTGCTCCAGAAATGCACGAAGCCCGTCTTCCGCGTGTTGCTCGGGTTCAATGAACCGGCTGGGCACGGTGTGGATATTCTGTTGGCGCAGGGCAGCCAAATAATGTTTGTCGGTGTTGTGTTCAAGCACATGGCGTGGGTTGAGCAATTCGGTATGTTCGGAAACACGGGCCGCCCAGGCCAGAAACTCCGGCAGTTTTTCAATGTAATCCCACGGCGAGCGCACCAAGGCCGCACGAAAGCTGGACCAGTTGACGAAGGCGTCGTCCCAGTACACCACCCGGTTCTCGATGCCGGCGGCATCCAAGGCTGCCGACAGCGGCGCTAAATCTTCATCGAGGGCATGGGCAGCGGCAACGGAGACAAGGGCAATCATGGCGATTCCTAGAGGTTTTGGTAATTCGGCCCAGCGCCGCCTTCCGGCGTTACCCAGTTGATAATCTGGTACGGGTCCTTGATGTCGCAGGTTTTGCAATGCACGCAGTTGGCGGCATTGATCTGCAAGCGCTTGCCGGCATCGTCCTGCGCGATTTCATACACACCGGCGGGGCAGAAGCGCGTGCACGGATTGCCGTATTCCTCAGCGCAGCGGGTGATACAGATGTCGGTATCGGCCACCTGTAAATGCACCGGCTGGTCTTCGTCATGTTCGGTGGCGGCAAAATACACGCCGGCCAAGCGATCGCGCGGCGCCAGGGTGCGTTCCACATAATCGCGAACAGGGCTTTCAGCTTCATTCAATTTTTTGAGGCTCTGCCAATCGGCCTTGACCTTCAACGTCCACGGCGACAGACCGCCGGTGAGGGTTTCCCAGCCGGCGTTGAGTAAGCCGAACAGACGGCCTTTCTTGAATGCCGGCTTGAAGTTCCGGACTTTTTTCAGCTCAGCAACCACCGCCGAGGCGCGCAATTTGGCATCCCAACCGGCAGAGTCATTGTTAGCGGCAATGTGCTCGGCGGCCAGCATGCCCGAACGCAGGGCTTGATGCACACCTTTGATTTTCGGCACATTCACCAAGCCCGCAGAACAGCCGATCAGCACAGCGCCCGGCATTTCCACCTTCGGCAAACTTTGATAGCCGCCGGTAACGATGGCGCGTGCGCCCGCCGACAGTATGCTTCCACCTTCCAGCAGCGGTTTTACGCTTGGATGGTTTTTCCATTGCTGGAACGCTTCATACGGCTGGTAATTCGGGTCGCTGTAATCCAGGCCGGATACATAACCCAAAGCAATCCGGTTGTTGTCAAGGTGGTATAGGAAGCTGCCGCCGTAGGTGGCGCTGTCGGCTGGCCAGCCCATGCTGTGCACTATTTTGCCCGGCTCGCAGACCCCGTCGCGCACCTGCCAAAGCTCTTTGATACCAATCGAATAGCTTTGTGGATCGCAATTGGCATCAAGCTTGAAACGCGCTATCAGTTGTTTGCTCAAATGCCCGCGCGCACCTTCGCCAAGCACGGTGGTTTTGGCTTTGATGTCGATGCCCTGCGTGTAGGTCGGCTTCTGTGAGCCGTCTTTGGCCACACCCATGTCGCCGATACGCACGCCGGTAACTGCCCCGGTGGCCTCATCGTACAGCACTTCAGATGCGGCAAAGCCCGGATAGATTTCAACCCCGGCGGCTTCGCAATGGCCAGCCAACCAGGCACACAAAGCACCCAGCGAGACAATGCTGTTGCCATGGTTATTCATCTGTGGCGGATTGATCGGTGCCTTGAAGCCCCCGGTTTTGCTGAGAAACCAGAATTCATCGTGCATCGCCGGCACGCAGATGGGCGGCGGGTTGTTGCGCCATTCGGGAATCAGTTCATCCAGAGCCGCGGTTTCGATGACCGCACCCGAGAGTGCATGCGCGCCTACCGTGGAGGCCTTTTCAATGACGCAGACACTGAGTGCTGGGTTTTTCTGCTTCAGGCGCAGGGCAAAAGCCAACCCGGCCGGCCCGGCACCAACAGTCAATACGTCGTATTCCATTACATCGCGTTCAGTCATGGCTCACCTCTTTGCAATCATTCTATTGTCGCGGTTTACGCGGCTTTGAGCAATAATGCAGGCATGCTGGAATTATTCGCTGCTGAAAATGCTGATCAATGGGCCTTGCCGTTGGCGGATTTGCGCTATTTCCCTACGTTTCTGCCTTCAGCACAGGCGCAACGGTTTTTTGAGGCCGTGCGCGAAAGCGCGTGCTGGCAGCAGCCCGAAATCACCTTGTTCGGTCGCCGCGTGCTGACCCCGCGCTTAAGCTGCTGGATGGGCGATTCCGATGCCGTATACCGCTATTCAAATACCACGTTTAACCCAGAGCCGTGGACGCAACCGGTGCTAGAACTGCGCGAACACCTGCATGCGTTTACGGGCCGTCGTTTCAACAGTGTACTGCTCAATTATTACCGTGACGGCAACGATGCCATGGGCTGGCACAGTGATGATGAGCGAGAATTAGGAGCGAATCCGGTGATAGCATCGGTGAGTCTGGGTGGAGAACGCCGCTTCCTAATACGCAACCGTCAGGGCGGCAAGTCTATGGCGTTGTGCTTGGCGGAGGGCAGTTTACTGGTGATGCAGGGCGACAGCCAGAAGCTATATCAACATTGTCTGCCTAGAACCGCGAAGCCGGTGGCGGCAAGGCTTAATTTGACCTTTCGTTCAGTGCTGCCACGTCATAACGACAGCTGAAGCCCAGATTACTTTTTGGTCTTGGGGTGGCCGTTGGCCAAGGCCCAACTCACCATTTCCGATGTGGTTTGGTTCAACCCTTGTTCAATGGCTTGCACCACGGCCGGCACCTCTTTGCTGGCGGCTGGAACCTGAGCGCTGAAGTTTTGTACGGCGATAACCCGATTGCTTGGGTATTCCAACAATTTGGCATGCAGGCTGATCACGGCATCCGGAATTTTTGCACCGTCGGCATACACCGATTCAAAGCGGCGGATATCGATCAGTAACGCGACATCGGCCGGAACGCCGCTGTTCTGGCGGGATACGGTTTTAATACGGCCGCTGTTTTCAAAGGCCTCGACAATATGCGTTTGCACCATATCCGGCATGGCTTCGGACCAGTTGGCGCCTTTGTAGACCTGAAGCACGTTCGGTTGCGGGCGCACAGCCAGTCGGTTGGAATCGAGCAGCGCACTGCTATTGGGGCGGATAACCGTCAGCGCCCAGCCAACCTGGCCGGCGGTTTGCTCTGGGGCAAAGGGGTGCCGCAGCGAATAGGTTGTGATCGGATCCGGGTCTTTGATGAGCGAAAGACAGGCCGTCAAAGAAAGTAGGGCAAGTGCCGGAATGATCCGTTGCAGAAGCGGCTTGACGATCATGGTTTAAATTCCTCGGTGCTGCTTTTCCCAGTAATCAGGGCATTGGGTTTCTGTTCGATTTCCGAAGCGACGCGCCTCAGCTGCTTCAACAGCGTCCGCAATTCGGTAATGGCCGGGCCCACCTGGGACAGCCCTTGTTGCGAGAAGTGGTCAATGGCATCTTCATTGCTGTCGATCAAACGGTTGCCGTTTCTGGCCAGGGCTTCGAACTGCACTAGAGTCTTGTCCAATTTGGAAATCAGGTCGGGCAATTGATTGACCACGCCGGCATCGAGTTTCTTGGCGATGCTGTCGGTACTGGCCAGTGTGCTGTCAAGTTTGGCTATGGCCGCACGCGTCTCACGGATAATGGCACCAATATCCTGACGCTCGGCAGCGACCGACGTGGATATTTTTTCCAGATTGTCGAGTGTTTTGCTGATGCGTGCAATATTTTCGTCGCTGAATGCTTTATTCAAGCGGAACATGACATTGGTGGCTGTAGTGGTGATGTCATCGGTTGAATTGAACAGTTTTGACAGTGCCGATTCCTTTGCCATGATGCGCGGCACCGGTATTTCTTCGCTGGGCTTCAAATCGGCACTCTTGGCATTGAACGAACGCAGCTGGATTTGGGTGATGCCGGTTAGGCCCACAAATGCCAATTTTGCTTCGGTATCCACCTTGATGGGTGTGGTGGCATCAATGCGGACCCTGACCAGAACCTTATTCGGGTCCTCGGGATCGATTTTCAACTTACGCACTTCACCCACGGTGATGCCGTTGTATTGCACCGTTCCGCCTATGCCAAGACCGGTAACGGCTTCCGAAAACACCACGTCGTATTCGGTCCAGCTGCTGTCGGAAGCGAATTTCGCAGCCCAGAGTGCAAAGCCCACCAGCAAAGTCATTACCGTTAGGGTGAATATGCCGATGAGAATATGGTTGGCACGGGTTTCCATTTAGGTGTTCTCCTGGATGGACAGCGCAGCTCGCCCTCTGGGGCCATGGAAATATTCCTGGATCCAAGGGTGTGCTACCGCGGCGACCTGTTCGATGGGTGCATTGACCAGCACTTTACGATCGGCAAGAACCGCCACACGGTCACAAATAGTGTACAGGGTATCCAAATCGTGGGTAATCAGGAATACCGTCAGCCCCAGCGCTCGTTGGATGGATAGAATCAATTGATCGAACGCAGCGGCTCCGATCGGATCGAGTCCGGCCGTTGGTTCATCGAGAAACAGCAGGGCCGGATCCAACGCCAGCGCACGCGCAATGCCGGCCCGTTTACGCATGCCGCCGGATAATTCGGCCGGCAACTTCAAAGCCGCCTCGGGTGCCAGACCGGCCAGTTGGATCTTGTTCATGGCCAGTTGCCGGATCAAATCTTCCGGCAGCGTTGAGTGTTCACGCAAAGGCACCATTACATTTTCCAGTACGGTCAGCGAGGAAAACAGCGCCGCATTCTGGAACAGCACGCCAGTGTTGCCTTCGATATAGGCCCTATCGGCAGCCTTGTGCGAGCGTGCATCGCGGCCCAGCACGCGGATACGCCCGGCTTTTGGCGTCTGAAGTGCCAGAATGCTGCGCATCAACACCGATTTTCCCGAGCCTGAACCGCCGACCACGCCGATGATTTCACCCTCGCGTACATCCAAATCAAGTTGTTCATGCACAATGGCCGAGCCGAAACGGTTGTCGAGACCACGTACTTCAATGATGTTTGGGGCATCCGCGCTCACAAGTCGAGTTCCATGAAGAACATGGCCGCGAAGGCATCCAATAAAATCACCAAGGAAATGGTTTGCACCACACTCGAGGTGGTGTGCTCGCCCACCGATTGGGCATTGCCCTTGACCTTGAAGCCTTCCAGACATCCAATCAGACCAATGACCATGGCGAATATCGGGGCTTTGCTCATGCCAATCCAGAAGTGCCTCGGTGAAAGCTCACTTTGCAGCCGGCCAATGAACATTTCCGGCGAGATGCCCAAGTGCCAAACACACACGGCCATGCCGCCCAGTAGGCCAGCCATGGTCGCCAGAAAGGTTAGCAACGGAAGTGTCAGCAGCAGTGCTTTCAAACGCGGCAATACCAGCAGTTCGATTGGATCCAGGCCCATGGTTCGGATGGCATCCAGCTCTTCGCCACTTTTCATTGATCCGATTTGTGCGGTGAATGCACTGGCGGTTCGGCCTGCCAATAATATGGCGGTCAGTAAAACCCCGAACTCCCGGAAAAATGACACCCCTACCAGTTCAACCACCCATAATTCGGCGCCGAACTCGCTGAGCACCGTAGCTCCAAGAAATGCCACTACTGCGCCCACCATGAAGCTCAATAGCATTACCAGCGGTACGGCATTCAAGCCTACGGACTGCATATGAAAAACAACCGAAGTTACCCGCCAATGCTTAGGATTGAACAGGCTTTCGATAAAGCTAAGTAGAGTCTGACCCAGAAACGACAGAAAAATGAGGACATTTCTGTAGGCATTGAGCACCCAGCGACCCGTGCTTTCAAATACGCGACGATACCAAGGCCCGGCGTCAACGCCGGCAGGCAAGGGCAACCGAGCTGAAGCCACGGCGGCCATAAGTCGAGCGTGCGATTCTTGCAACTGCACGTCGTGGGTTTGCAATCCAAGGCGTTGGATGAATTCCAGCAGCAGATGCGAGCCGGTAGCATCCAGGCGTTCAATGCCTTTTCCATCAATGGCTGAAACCGTTATACCAGAGCGTGCCAACAAGGCCATAAGACGATGCGCTTGCAGGAATGTCCAATCGCCTGTGGCATGCCAAAGGCCGGCGTTTTCGCTGTCTTCAATGAAACACGGTTCGGTGAAATCAAGCCAGGTAGACATCTGTACTGAGATTACCCCACGGAGTAATCGTTAGTTTATCGCAGTTAGGCAAAAGCGTGCGCTTACCCTACAATGTCGGAACCCACCGCACACCCAAACACCATGGCCGATTCCGTCAATACCGCCCTATTCAAAAGCCGTGTAAATTTTGTTCTGGCATTGGCAGAGCATCTGCATACGGCCGGCACATCGGTTAACCGTTTGGAAGGCGCCATCGACCGAATCGCCAAGAAGTTGCAATTGCAGATCAGTATTTGGTCGAACCCCACCGGCATCATGATCAGCTTTCTGGACCCGGTTCTGGGTGAACCGTACACAATTACCCGTGTGTTGCGCCTTAAGCCAGGCGATACCGATTTGGCTCGACTGGCCGATGCAGATGCCATCGCCGAGCAGGTAATCTCCGGAAAAATGGATATTGCCGATGGATTGGCGCGTCTAAAAGTCCGGGATGCCGATCCGACCTGGTTCAAGAAATTAGGCCTTATTGCGTGTTTCGGAATGGCATCAGCGATGGTGGTCAGTCAATTTCCCCGCACCGGATGGTACGATTTTGGTGCTTCGGCATTGCTCGGCATGGCCATCGGAGTTTTAGCGCTGATTAGTGCGCATAAGCCGCGCCTGTATGATGCCTCTGAAGCCATTGCGGCGTTCGGGGTTACGCTCACGGCCTCGTTGATTGCCGCTTTTGTGGCGCCGCTCAGTCTGCAGCCGGTCATCATTTCGGCACTGATCATCATGATGCCGGGCATGATGTTGACCGTAGCCATCAATGAATTGGCCAGCCAGCAACTGGCCTCAGGCAGCGCCCGCTTTGCAGGGGCCATTACCATTTTGATGAAACTGACCTTTGGCAGCATTCTTGGTGTGCAACTGGTCAGCATGTTGCAATGGCCGGCACTGAGCAATGTTTCGGCCGGTGTGTTGCCGGATTGGATGCCGTTGTTGATGCTGGTGCCGGGCGCATTTGCTTTGGCGGTATTGTTCAAGGCGCATTGGCGGGATGTGCCGGTGGCCATGGCGGCGGTTTTTCTCGGTTTTGGAGTAATGAAGGCATGCACACTGATCCCGGCGCTATCCGACGGCGCGACCCCAACACCGGCATTTATATCGGCTCTGGCAATTACGGCGGCTTCCAATCTTTATGCCCGTTACTTCAACCGTCCTGGCGCGCTTATCCGTGTGCCCGGCATTATTTTGTTGGTACCGGGAAGCGTAGGTTTCAGAACCTTTAATGTGGCTTTCGGCCACGATGCCACAAGCAGCCTGGACTTGGCAATTTCATTGTTGGCCGCTTTGATTGCACTTGTGGCCGGCATTCTGTTCGGCAATTTATTAGTGCCGTCCCGGCGCAATCTGTAAAAGGTCGTTACAGGCCAATCAGTGCATTTAACGCTTCGCGGGAAATGTTTTCCGAGCTCTCGGCTTTGCGCGCACGGTACTCTAATGTGCCGGCTTGCAGGCCGCGGTCAGAGACCACTACGCGGTGCGGAATGCCAATCAGTTCGATGTCACCGAACATAGCGCCTGGGCGTAAGCCGCGGTCATCCAGACACACACGGATACCGCTTTCGCTCAACTCGCGGTAAAGGGTTTCCGCATAATCGGCAACTTGGGCATCGTTCTTGGGGTTGATGACGCAAACCGCCACCTGCCACGGCGCCATGGCTTCCGGCCAACAGATGCCATTGGCATCGAAATTCTGTTCAATGGCGGCTGCAACGATTCGGCTAACGCCAATGCCGTAACAGCCCATGTACATGATCTGCGCCTTGCCGTTCTGATCCAATACCGTGGCATTCATGGCCTCGGCGTATTTCTGACCCAATTGGAAGACATGGCCTACTTCGATGCCGCGGGCAATGGCCAAGGTCCCTTCGCCGTCGGGCGAGGGATCGCCGTCGACCACATTACGGATGTCGGCAATGTGCTGCGGCTCTGGTAAATCGCGGCCCCAGTTCACGCCAGTCAGATGTTGTCCGCTTCGGTTGGCACCCACAATGAAATCGGCCATGTTGGCCACGGTGCGATCGGCAATAACATACATTGGCAACACAGAATTGACCGGGCCGAGAAACCCCGGCTCGGCGCCGAGGTGTTCACGTATTTCTTCTTCTGTAGCCAGACGATAGTCGACCATGCCCGGCACTTTCTGCAACTTAACCTCATTGATGTCATGGTCGCCACGCACCAGTGCCAAGGTGAAGCCGTGTTCAGCCATTAAGGCGATGCTCTTCACGGTGTGCTGCAGCGGAACCGAAAGCAGGGCAGCTACCGCATCGCAGGTTTTCTGCGTGGGGGTGTCGACGTAGGTCATGTTCTGCGCCGGTTCGGCGCGTTGCGTCAATAACGGTAAGGCTTCGGCCATTTCGATGTTGGCGGCGTACTGAGAGCCACTGCTGAAGGCAATGGCATCTTCGCCGGAATCGGCCAGGACATGGAATTCGTGCGAGGCGCTGCCACCAATGGCGCCGGTATCGGCATTCACGGCGCGGAAGCGCAGACCAAGGCGGGTGAAAACACGGCCGTACGCGTCGTACATGGCCTGGTAGGTTTGTGCCAAGCAGTCCGGTGTCAGGTGGAACGAATACGCATCCTTCATCAGGAATTCGCGCGCACGCATGACCCCGAAGCGCGGGCGGATTTCATCGCGGAATTTGGTCTGAATCTGGTAGAAGTTGATCGGCAGCTGCTTGTAGCTGCGCAACTCCTGGCGCGCAAAATCGGTAATGACTTCTTCGTGGGTGGGGCCGTACACAAAATCGGCTTGCTTACGGTCTTTGATTTTCAGCAGTTGCCCGCCGAATTTTTCCCAGCGGCCGGTTTCCTGCCAGAGCTCTTTGGGCTGGATGGACGGCATCAGCACCTCAAGCGCACCGGTACGGTCCATTTCCTCGCGCACCACGGTTTCCACATTGCGCATTACTTTCAGGCCCAAAGGAGTCCAAGTGTATAGACCCGAACCAAGGCGTCGGATCAGACCTGCGCGCAGCATCAGCTGGTGGCTGACGATTTCCGCTTCGCTGGGGGTCTCTTTCGAGGTATTGAGATGGAACTGGGACAGGCGCATGGCTTAAACCGTAGGGAATACAATGCGTATTGTAAGGGTTTGACCTGCAATCGCACAGCCTTTTTGGACAGGGCGCGTGCAATCTGGGTAAACTGACGCCATGGAAACCCAATACAATCAAAAAACCCCGCGCAACCGGCACATCTACCTGTTGCCGAATCTGCTGACCACCTGTGGCATGTTTGCCGGCTTTTACGCCATTTTGGCGGCCGCCAGCGGTCGATTCGAAGTGGCCAGTATTGCCATCTTCATTGCTGCGGTGTTCGATGGCATTGACGGCCGTGTTGCCCGGCTGACCGGAACCAGCAGCGAATTTGGCGTGCAATACGACTCCTTGGCGGACCTGGTCAGTTTTGGCATGGCGCCGGCGTTGGTGATGTACCACTGGGCCTTGCATTCGATGAAAATGGATGGCAGCCTGCTGGGCAAAGTGGGTTGGGCAGCAGCCTTTTTGTACACGGCATGCGCGGCGCTGCGCTTGGCGCGATTCAACACCCAGGTCGGCAGTGTTGATAAGCGTTGGTTCATCGGATTGAACAGCCCATCATCCGCCGGAATGATGATGTCGTTTGTATGGGCCATGAATGAATTTGGCTGGAAAGGCGTTGAGTTGCGTTATGCCGCTCTGGTGTTAACCGTTGTCTGTGCGTTGCTGATGGTTTCGCGATTCAAGTACACCAGTTTCAAAGGCTCGAGCCAGCCGAAAGAGCGCGAAGACCGGGTGCCGTTCAAAGCGGCATTGTTGGTGGTGGCGGTTTTGGTGGCTTTGTTCATTGACCCACCCCGTGTGCTGCTGTTGATTGCCGGCGCTTATGCCCTGTCGGGCCCGCTTTATGGGCTGTGGCAAAAAGTGAAACCCAAAACCCAGTCGCCCTGAGTATGCAGCCCAATCGCCACGCTGAATTGCTGCAGACCATGGGCTTTACTTTGTATCGCTCAAAATCAGTAGCAGGCTTGCGTCAGGCGCCAGAGCAGACCCATGCGCTGGATTCCAATTTCTGGCAAAGCCGTTTCGGCAAAACCTTGCTACGTTACAGCAACGGCCAACCCTTACCGGTTCCGGTTTCACGCGATGCCAACAGCAAGCGCGCGTTATGGCTGCAGATCAAGGCGATGCGATAAGCCGGTGCGTGCTTTGAAGATCAGCGATCCGCAGATGCGTCTGATCAAGCAGGCGGATATCGACACGATTATGGCCATTGAAAATCGCGCCTATCCGTTTCCTTGGACCGCCGGTATTTTCAGGGATTGCCTGGCTGCAGGCCATGAATGCTGGCTGCTGGAAGCCCAGGCCGGCATCCTCGGGTACTTCGTGTTGAGCACTGCAGCCGGTGAAGGCCATATTCTGAATATTTGCGTTGCGCCGGAACACCAGGGGCATGGCCAGGGCAGACGTTTGCTGCGGCAAATATTCGAGGTCTCGAATTGGCATCGCTTGCAACGCCTGTTCCTGGAAGTGCGGCCCAGCAATCCGGCGGCCATCGCCCTGTACCAGAGCGAAGGCTTCAACGAGATTGGACGGCGACCGAATTATTATCCGGCCGCGAAAGGCCGTGAAGACGGTATTGTCATGGCCATTGAATTAATGGATTTCGATTTTTCATAAATGCCGGTTTCGACAGGCGCGACTGGCGGCGAATGCACCCTGAGCTTGTCGAAGGGTGTGCGTCCATCGGGCGCAGCAAGCAGCGCCCCCACGATTACGCCATTTTTTTCAATTGTTCGGCAAGCGCACTGTGCTGCGCCTGCCAATCAATGAGTCGCTGACGTTCTTGTTCCACCACCGCCGGTGGCGCGTTGGCCACAAACGTTTCGCTGGCCAGCTTGCCGCGGCATTTGCCGATTTCAATTTCAATGCGTTTCAGTTCTTTGGCAAGTCGTGCTTTTTCGGCATCCATGTCAATCAGGCCTGCCAATGGGATGAAAATCTGCAAGTCGCCAACCAGTGCCGTGGCCGAGGCTGGTGGTTCATCGGTCAATGCACTTACCGTCTCCAGCTTGGTCAGGAATTTCAGGGTACTCTGCAATGCCTGCATGCGGTTGCTGTCCGCAGCCATGCCAGATTGCCACAGCAGAGGAATGGTTTTGCCCGGCGGAATGTTCATTTCACTACGGATGCGGCGTATGGCGGAGACTACCGCGCGCAGCCAATCAATGTTGGCAACAGCGCCGTTATCGACGGTTCCGAAATCGCCTGCTACAGGGTACGGCATGCTGCTGATTGAGTTGCTGGTAATGCCGAGTTTCGGTGCGATGGCATGCCAGATTTCTTCGGTGATGAACGGCATGATTGGGTGCAACAGGCGCAGTTGTGCTTCAAGGGCGAACAGCAATGTGTGCCGCATGCCATCGGCGGCGGCACGGTCATCCCCGGCCAATGCCGGTTTGGCGAATTCAAGAAACCAATCGCAGTAAGTGTTCCAAGTGAATTCGTACAAAGCGTTGCTGGCCAGATCAAACCGGTACTCGTCGAAATGGTGCTGTACTTCGGCTGAAACCTCGGCCAGGTTGGCCAGTAACCAGCGCTCTGCTTCGGAATTGGCTTTTGGCTTGCCTGACGTACTGAAGTCCTCGCAGTGCATCAGAACGAAGCGCGCAGCATTCCATAATTTATTGCAGAAATTCTTATAACCTTCGGCGCGGTTTAGATCGAACTTGATATCGCGGCCGTGTGTGGCCAGCGAGGCGAAGGTAAAGCGCAGGGCATCGGTACCGAAGGCGGGAATGCCTTCCGGGAATTCTTTCTGGGTGGCTTTACGGATTTTTTCAGCCATTTGCGGCTGCATCAAACCTTGCGTGCGTTTTTCGGTCAAGGCCTCCAAGGTGATGCCGTCGATGATATCGATCGGGTCAAGGATGTTGCCCTTCGATTTCGACATCTTCTGGCCGTCTTTATCGCGCACCAGCCCGGTAATGTAGACATGCTTGAACGGCACCTGGCCGGTAAAGTGGTCGGTCATCATGATCATCCGGGCAACCCAGAAGAAAATGATATCGAAACCGGTGACCAACACCGAGGTCGGCAGGCGTTTGGCGAAATCGAGTTCGGCCATCGCTTTTTCATTCGGCCAGCCCAACGTGGAATGCGACCACAGCGCAGAGCTGAACCAGGTTTCCAGCACATCGTTGTCGCGCGTCAGCACCGCGGCATCATCAAGGCCGTAGGCCGCGCGCACTTCTGCTTCGGTACGGCCCACGTAAATGCTGCCGTCAGCAGCGTACCAGGCCGGAATTCGGTGGCCCCACCACAATTGCCGTGAGATGCACCAATCTTGAATATTGCCCATCCAGTGCCGATAGGTGTTGATCCAATTTTCCGGCACGAATTTCACTGAGCCGTTTTCTACCAGCTCCAATCCGCGCGCTGCCAAGCTGTCCATCTTTACGAACCATTGGTCGGTCAGATAGGGTTCGATGATTTGACCGGTACGATCGCCGCGCGGCACCTGCAGTTTGTGGGCTTTCTCTTCGACCAGGAGTTCGGCTTCGCTCAAATCGGCCAAAACCGCTTTGCGTGCAGCCTTAACATCCATGCCGATGTATTTTTCCGGCACATTGCCGTTCAAGTGCGCATCCGGCGTCAAAATATTGATCAACGGCAAAGCGTGGCGTTGGCCTACCGCATAATCGTTGAAATCATGCGCCGGGGTTACCTTGACCACGCCGGTGCCGAATTCGCGGTCAACATAGTCGTCAGCGATAATCGGAATTTCACGGTCGGTCAACGGCAGTTTTACCGTTTTTCCAATCAAATGTGTGTAGCGTTCGTCATCGGGGTGCACCATCACCGCGGTATCGCCCAGCAGGGTTTCCGGGCGGGTGGTGGCAACGGTCAGATGGCCACTGCCATCGGCTAATGGGTAGGCAATCGACCACAGAAAGCCGTTTTCTTCCTCGGACACCACTTCCAGATCGGAAATGGCGGTTTTCAATACCGGATCCCAATTCACCAAGCGCTGGCCACG
>JAHEBG010000190.1 GCA_024642445.1 Gammaproteobacteria bacterium
ACATCCTCGGCCACCACACGGCCCAGCACGCGATCACGCAATGGCTCGACTACGTCACCGCCTTCAACGATCGGGGTCATGGTCAAACCGGCCTTGGTGCCGCAATCCGGCTCGGTAACCACCACGTCCTGCGCCACATCCACCAGACGGCGGGTCAGGTAGCCCGAGTTCGCGGTTTTCAACGCGGTATCGGCCAAACCTTTACGGGCACCGTGGGTCGAGATGAAGTACTGCAACACGTTCAGACCTTCACGGAAGTTCGCGGTAATCGGTGTTTCAATGATCGAGCCGTCCGGCTTGGCCATCAGGCCGCGCATACCGGCCAGCTGACGGATCTGGGCCTGCGAACCGCGGGCGCCGGAATCGGCCATGATGTAAATGGAGTTCATCGATTTCTGATTGATGGTTTCGCCTTTGGCATTGACCACTTTTTCGGTACCGATGGTGTCCATCATCGCCTTGGCGATGCGTTCATTGGCACGTGACCAGATATCGACCACTTTGTTGTAGCGCTCACCGGCGGTGACCAGACCGTCCTGGTACTGCTTCTGGATCTGCAGCACTTCCTCTTCGGCTTCGGCCAGCAGGGTTTTCTTTTCTTCAGGGATGATCATGTCGTTGATGCCGACCGAAACGCCGGCCTTGGTGGCGAAAGCGAAGCCGGTGTACATCAATTTATCGGCGAAAATCACCGTTGGCTTCAGACCCAGCAAACGGTAGGACTTATTGATCAGCATGCTGATGTTTTTCTTGGTCAAATCCTGGTTCGCCAGTTCAAACGGCAGATTCTTCGGCAGAATGTCGGCCAACAGGGCACGGCCTACCGTGGTATCTACGATGCTCTTGGTGGCAATCAATTCGCCGGCTTCGCTCATTTCTTCGCGTTGCATGCGCACTTTGACCTTGGCGTGCAATTCAACCACTTTGTTGTCATAAGCGCGTTTGCACTCGGCAACGTTGGCGAAAATCATGCCTTCGCCCTGCTTGCCTTCCAACGCACGGGTCATGTAATACAGACCCAACACAACGT
This sequence comes from Gammaproteobacteria bacterium, assembly GCA_024642445.1. GTDB lineage: Bacteria > Pseudomonadota > Gammaproteobacteria > Xanthomonadales > Xanthomonadaceae > Arenimonas. Next base: position 1,031 of record JAHEBG010000190.1, read on the forward strand.
CTTGCGACGGCACGATGATCGGCTCGCCGTTAGCGGGCGACAGAATGTTGTTGGACGACATCATCAAGGCGCGCGCTTCCAGCTGGGCCTCTAGGCTCAACGGCACATGGACTGCCATCTGATCGCCGTCGAAGTCGGCGTTGAATGCAGTACAGACCAGCGGATGCAGCTGGATGGCCTTGCCTTCAACCAAAACCGGTTCAAAGGCCTGGATGCCGAGACGGTGCAAGGTCGGTGCGCGGTTCAGCAGCACCGGATGCTCGCTGATGACATCTTCCAGGATATCCCAGACCAATGCCTCTTCACGCTCAACCATCTTCTTGGCAGCTTTGATGGTGGTGGCGATGCCTTGACGCTGCAGTTTGGCGAAGATGAACGGCTTGAACAGTTCCAGCGCCATCTTCTTCGGCAGGCCGCATTCGTGCAGACGCAACGTCGGGCCAACCACGATGACCGAACGGCCGGAGTAATCGACGCGCTTACCGAGCAGATTCTGACGGAAACGTCCCTGCTTGCCTTTGATCATATCGGCCAGCGATTTCAATGGACGCTTGTTGGTACCGGTAATGGCACGGCCACGACGACCGTTGTCCATCAGGGCGTCAACCGATTCCTGCAGCATGCGCTTTTCGTTGCGCACGATGATATCCGGTGCGCTGAGCTCAAGCAGGCGGTGCAAACGGTTGTTACGGTTGATGACGCGGCGGTACAAATCGTTCAGGTCGGACGTTGCGAAACGGCCGCCATCCAGTGGCACCAGCGGACGCAGATCGGGCGGCAGTACCGGCAAGACGGTCATCACCATCCACTCCGGACGGTTGCCGGATTCGATGAAGGATTCAACCAGCTTGATGCGCTTGGTCAGACGTTTTTGCTTGGTGTCGGAATTGGTGCTGCTGATTTCTTCCTTCAGACGGATGACTTCGGCATGCAAGTCGATGGTCGACAGCAGTGTGTGAACCGCTTCGGCACCCATCTTCGCTTCGAACTCATCGCCGTGCTCTTCCTGGGCAATCAGATATTCTTCTTCGGTCAATAACTGACCACGGTCCATCGGGGTCAAGCCCGGCTCGATGACCACATAGGCTTCGAAATACAGCACGCGTTCGATATCACGCAGGGTCATATCAAGCATCAGACCGATTCGCGAAGGCAACGACTTCAGGAACCAGATGTGGGCGGTTGGGCTGGCCAACTCGATGTGGCCCATGCGCTCGCGGCGCACTTTGGTCAGGGTTACTTCGGTGCCGCACTTTTCGCAGACCACGCCGCGGTGCTTCATGCGCTTGTACTTGCCGCACAGGCATTCGTAATCCTTGATAGGTCCGAAGATAGCGGCGCAGAACAGGCCGTCACGCTCGGGCTTGAAGGTACGGTAATTGATGGTTTCCGGCTTTTTGACTTCACCGAACGACCACGAACGGATCATATCCGGTGAGGCCAGCGCAATCTTGATGCCGTCAAATTCCAGGCTTTGGCGCTGCTGGTTGAACAGATTAAGCAAATCTTTCATTGAAATTCTCCAAATGGTTGAGGCTTTATCACGGACAAAGCCTCGAGTCCTGTTCTAGTCGGCGATTACTTCTCGTCCAGCTCGATATTGATGCCCAAGGAACGGATTTCCTTGACCAACACATTGAACGATTCCGGAATGCCGGCGACGGTTTCGTGCTCGCTGTCGACGATGTTTTTGTACATCGCGTTACGGCCCTGGACGTCATCGGATTTCACCGTCAGCATTTCCTGCAAGGTGTAGGCGGCACCGTAGGCTTCCAGCGCCCAGACCTCCATCTCACCGAAACGCTGGCCACCGAACTGGGCCTTGCCGCCCAGCGGCTGCTGGGTAACCAAGGAGTACGGGCCGGTGGAACGGGCGTGCATTTTATCGTCGACCAAGTGGTTCAACTTCAGCATGTGCATATAACCGACGGTTACCGGACGATCAAACGCTTCACCGGTACGGCCGTCATACAACTGGGCCTGACCGGATTCCGGCAGATCCGCCAGCTTCAGCATCGACTTGATTTCGGCTTCCGCGGCACCGTCGAATACCGGTGTAGCCATCGGCACACCGTCGGTCAGGTTTCCGGCAAGGCGCAACAGCTCCTTGTCGGTGAACTTGTCGAGATCGACACGCAGGCCGTTGCTGGTCTTGTCGTGGTTGTAGATCTGATCGAGGAATTTCCGCAGATCGGCGATCTTGTGCTGGTCATCGAGCATTTTCTGGATTTTTTGACCCAGACCTTTCGCGGCCCAGCCCAAATGCACTTCCAGAATCTGGCCGATGTTCATACGGCTTGGAACGCCCAGTGGATTCAGCAAAATATCGACGGTTTTGCCATCGACCATGTACGGCATGTCTTCAACCGGCTTGATCATCGAGACCACACCTTTGTTACCGTGACGGCCGGCCATTTTATCGCCCGGCTGGATACGGCGCTTCACTGCCATATACACTTTCACGGTTTTCAACACGCCCGGCGGCAGATCGTCGCCCTGGGTGATTTTTGCACGCTTATCCTGGAAACGCTTTTCAAACTCGGCCTTGTGGGCTTCGATTTGTTTTTTGGCATTTTCGATGAAATCAACGGCTTCTTCATCCTTCATGCGAATGTCGAAACG
>JAHEBG010000191.1 GCA_024642445.1 Gammaproteobacteria bacterium
TCTGTTCGGATTCCTGATCAACACGCCGCTGGCACTGTACTACATGCAAGGCCTTAACCTGACGCCGCTGCACGGACACACTGCACTGTTTGGCGTATACGGCATGCTCGGCATCGGCCTGTTGCTGTTCTGCATACGCGGCCTGAAGCCAGAGGCCGAGTGGAATGGCACGTTGCTGCGCAACAGCTTCTGGACGCTGAATATCGGCTTGAGCATGATGGCACTGTTTACCCTGCTGCCGCTGGGCCTGTTGCAACTGAACGCGGCACTCGAAAACGGATACTGGTATGCGCGTTCCGCTGAATTCATGGGCCGTCCGATCGTCGATCTGTTGATCTGGATGCGCGTGCCGGGCGACACCATATTTTCAATAGGCGCCGTGCTGTTGGCTTGGTTCGTACTGAGACTCTGGGTATTTCCGAAAAAAGCCTGACGCTATTGAATGAATAAACTCTCCAGGGCCGCGCAAGCGGCCCTTTTTTCTTGATCTGCATCAGAGCAGAATCTGGAACTTATTCTTATACTTCCCAAATGATTGAATTCTACTTGCCAATCAAGTCGGTACATATAGTTGCCGTCATTGCCAGCGGCCTTCTGTTTTTCCTTCGCGGGCTGCTGGTTTTGAATGGCAAAACCTGGGCGATGTCCGCACCGCTGCGTTATCTCAGTTACACCATTGACTGTGTGCTGTTGACCGCTGCCCTGATGCTGGCCACAATGCTGCCAAGTGCAGTGTTTGCCAACGGCTGGCTGCACGTGAAACTGGCCCTGCTGCTGCTCTATATCATTTTGGGAAGCATTGCGTTGAAGCGCGGCAAAAGCCCCTCTACGCGCTGGGCATGCTTTCTTAGTGCCATCGGCATTTATGCCTTCATGTTGACGGTGGCGCGCACGCATCAGCCGTCTGGCGTGTTTTACCATTTGATTAGCAATTGATTTAGGTCATGGTCTGTGCCTTTTCCAAGGCGTAGAGTTCCAGTTATCCCTACTGACTGGAGGCTTCATGAAACGTTTACTGCTCCCACTGATGATCGGCGCCAGCCTGTTCGCCATTACTGCTGCAAAAAGTACCGGAATGATGGATACCGGCGGCTCGGCTGCGGGCGATTTCGGGCCGCCGCAAGGCGAACCGATTCATGCCCAACTCACCAGCCCTCCGTTCGTGCCGCCTCCCGTGAACCGCACGAAACCGGCCAAAGTCATCGTCGACCTTGAGGTAAAAGAGGTTGAAAAGGAAATTTCCGAAGGCGTGAAATACACGTTCTGGACCTTCGGCGGAACCGTGCCCGGCAGCTTCATTCGTATCCGGCAGGGTGACACCGTTGAGTTCCACCTCAAGAACCATCCCGATTCAAAAATGCCGCACAACATCGATTTGCATGCCGTAACCGGCCCCGGCGGCGGCGCGGCGTCGAGCTTCACAGCCCCTGGCCATGCCTCGCAGTTCACCTTCAAGGCACTCAATGCAGGGCTTTATGTCTACCATTGCGCCACCGCGCCGGTGGGCATGCATGTGGCCAATGGCATGTACGGGCTGATCCTTGTAGAGCCGCCACAGGGCATGCCCAAGGTCGACAAGGAATACTATGTGATGCAGGGCGATTTTTATACGGTCGGTAAATACCGCGAGAAAGGCGTGCAGCCGTTCGACATGCAAAAAGCCATTGATGAAAACCCAACCTATGTGCTGTTCAACGGCTCCGAAGGTGCATTGCTGGGAGACAAGGCGTTGAAAGCCAACGTCGGTGACACGGTTCGCTTGTATGTCGGTAACGGCGGCCCGAATCTGGTCTCCAGCTTCCATGTCATCGGTGAAATTTTCGACAAGGTATATACCGAAGGCGGCAGCCATTACCAGGAAAATGTGCAGACAACCCTGGTGCCGGCCGGCGGCTCCGCCATTGTCGAATACAAAGCGGAAGTTCCTGGAACCGGGGTGATCGTTGATCACTCGATTTTCCGTGCGTTCAATAAGGGTGCACTGGGTATGGTGAAAACCGAAGGTCCGGAAAACAAAGCCGTTTATTCCGGCAAGGAAGTCGACAGCGTCTATCTGGGCGACAAATCCGTTAGTGCTGCACCGGTTAAAGCGGCCGCCAACGCTTCGGCATCCGGCTCTCTGACATTGGCGCAACAAATCAAAGCCGGTGAAGCCTTGTATAACGGTACCTGCTCGGTCTGTCATCAGAGCAACGGCGCCGGTCTGCCCAATGTGTTTCCGCCACTGGCCGGCTCGGATTATCTGAATGCCGATAAAGTACGTGCAGCGAAGGTTGTATTGAACGGTCTGAGCGGCAAGATTACAGTGAACGGCAACGGTTATGATTCGGTGATGCCGCCGATGAGCCAGCTGAACGATGACGAGGTTGCTAATATTCTTACCTTCGTGATGAACAGCTGGGGCAACAAAGGCGGTCAATTGAGTGCCGATGAAATCAAAAACATCCGTGCCAGTACGCCGCGTCCTAAAGGCGCTGCGCACTGAGCCATGCGCACGATTTTCGCCGCCTTATTGCTTCTGCCCGTCATCGCCCTAGCCGATGACGGGTTTGTTCAAGTGCCGGAAGGTTCTTTGGTGTCGGTATTGAAATACGAAGACAACTTGGGCGCTCAGAACATTGATCGCTTTGAAATCATGCGGACACCGGTTACCAATGCCCAGTACCTTGCGTTCGTGCTAGCGCATCCGCAGTGGCAGCGCGGCCAGGTTTCTCCGGTCTTCGCCGAGCCCAGTAGGTACCTCAGTCACTGGCAGTCACCATTGCTATTGGGCCCCGAAGCCCTGCCGCAGCAACCCGTGGTTCATGTCAGCTGGTTTGCCGCAAACGCGTATTGTGAATCACTGGGTGCACGCCTTCCGCTCTGGAATGAGTGGGAATATGTAGCCGCTGCCGACACCCTGCGTCGCGATGCGCGGCAGGATCCTGCCTGGCGTGAAGGGGTACTGGCATGGTATTCATCGCCATCCAACCAGCCGCTGGCCTTGGTGGCACAACGCCCGGCCAATGTATATGGCGTATACGACAGCCACGGTCTGGTATGGGAGTGGACGCAGGATTTTTCTGCCATGCTGGTATCCAGCGATAACCGCACCCAATCCGACCCTGACAAAGCACAGTTCTGCGGTGCCGGCGCCTTGTCGATCAAAGACAAGGAAGACTATGCGGTAATGATGCGGGTGGCCATGCTGTCCTCGCTGCAGGCCGTGAACAGTACCGCCAACTTGGGCTTTCGCTGCGCGCGATCAGCCCCGGAGACCCCATGAAACACTTTCTGTTTTTACTTTTGTTGATACTGCCATTGCCGGCACCGGCCGCAACGCCACTGTTGCCGGAGTCCGTGCTTCAAATCAACAACACCTTCACCGATCAGAGCGGCCGCAACTTCGAGTTGGCATCGCGGCGTGGCAATACGCAGCTGGTGGCCATGTTCTATACCTCGTGCCGGTATGTTTGTCCGCTAATCATCGACAGCGCTTTCGGTATCGATCGCCGGCTAACCGCCGCCGAACGCGCAAACCTTCGTGTGCTTCTGGTCAGCCTTGATCCGGAACGCGATACACCGGAAGCATTGATGTCTGTGGTCAAGAAACGCCACATCGATACCAAGCGTTGGACTCTGGCGCGTACCGACGATGCC
>JAHEBG010000192.1 GCA_024642445.1 Gammaproteobacteria bacterium
TACATTCCGAAGGCGATGGCCTGTCCGGCCTGGTGGTGGACCGCTACGGCGATTTGCTGGTGGTGGAATTCTTTTCGGCCGGCGCATTCCGGCACCGCGAATGGATCTATGCGGCATTGTGCGCGCAGTTCCCAGGCTGCCGCTTTTACAGTTTTGCCGAAGAGCACGTGCAGAAACAGGAAAGCTTCGATTTCCGCGCCCCCGACGCGCCCGAGCCCAGCATCATTACCGAGCATGGCTTGAAGTTCCGTGCCAGCCCAGGCTCTGGCCATAAAACCGGTTTCTTCGCCGATCAGCGTGACAACCGGGAATACCTTTCGCAGTTGGTGAAAGATAAAACGGTGTTGGACATCTGTTGCAATTCCGGCGGCTTCGCCATTTATGCCAAGGCCCGCGGCGGCGCTTCCGAGGTCACCGGCATCGATTTGGACGAGGAAATTCTGGAGATAGCGGGAAAGAATGCGTATTTGAACAATGCCAAAGTCAAGTTCACCCAATCCGATTTGTTTCCGTATTTGCGCGATGCCGCCGCCCGCGGCGAACAATGGGATGTGGTGATTCTGGATCCGGCCAAACTCACCCGCGACCGTGATCAGGTGATTTCCGCGCTGAAGAAATACAACGACATGAACAAGCTGGCGATGAGCGTGGTCAAGCCCGGCGGCATTTTGCTGAGTTGTTCCTGCACCGGTTTGGTCAGCGAAGAGGATTTCCTTGACATGATTCGACGCGCGGCGTTTTTTGCCGGCCGGCAGGCACAGATTCTGAAAGTGTCCGGCGCTGGCGCCGACCACCCGTATATGGCGCATGTGAAGGAAAGCCGCTACTTGAAAGCGGTGTTCTGCCGAATTCTTTAAGCATGATGCGCACACGCCACTGTCTGCTATCCGTGCTTCTGCTCCTGCCATTTGCAGGGGCGCAGGCGCAAACCGTTGCTGCCAGCAAAGCAGCGCCGGTAGCCAACGGCAACAGTGCGGGGCCAAACAGGCCTGCCTGGCTATTGGCCAGCGAGAGCAGTGTGCAGCAACTGAAGCCCGGGCAATGGCTGTGGAATGCCGAAGCTGTGCCGGAAGGCCCGATGCTGTTGATGGTGAGCATATCGCAGCAGAAAGCCTTTCTGTACCGCAATGGCGTGCGCGTAGCGGTAACCACAGTAAGCACCGGCAAGAAAGGCCACGAAACCCCCACCGGGGTATTTACCATTTTGCAGAAAAACAAAGACCATAAATCCAATCTGTACACCGATACCCGCAACCAGCCGGCCGCGATGCCCTACATGCAGCGCTTAACCTGGGACGGTATTGCCTTGCATGCCGGCAATCTTCCCGGTTATCCGGCGTCGCACGGCTGCGTACGCATGCCCTTGGATTTTGCCATGCGATTGTTCAGTGAAACCGAATTGGGAATGACTGTGATTGTGAGCAATGTCTTGGACAAACCGGTGCGCGACGTAGCTGACCCGGCGGTGTTTGCGCAATCGATGGACAGCACTGGCCGCACCCAGAAAGTGGAGCCGCTGTCGATTTATGAAGACTACCGTTGGCAACCGGAAAAATCCCTGTTCGGCCCGGTCACTGTGGTGGTCAGTACCCGTCAGCACTTGGCGGTGGTGTTACGCAACGGCGTGGAAATTGGCCGCACCAAAGTGGGCGTGATTCCCGGAGCGGTGGTGAAAGATCAAGCGTACCTGGTGTTGGAAGGCGTAAGCACGCAACGCAGCCGAATTGTGCCCGATCATTACGAATTGAACTGGTTGCGGGTAAGTACAGAGGAAAGTGAAGCGCCGGCATTAGGCCTGGACAACGGCACCCTGAAAAATGTGGTGGTGCCAGTGGCTTTTGCCAAGCAGGTGTATTCCATCCTTCGCCCCGGCAGTGCTCTGTTGCTGACCGATGGCGACATTAACTTGGATGCGCCAACCCAAGGCATGACCGTGTTGAGCGACGAAACCGACGCTGAACACGCCGCCGAAAGCCATTAAGGACGAATTGTGACCGACACCCCTTCGCACATGCCGGTGCGCCAAGCTGCGCTGATTTTCATCTTTTTCACGGTATTGATCGACATTCTGGCCTTCGGTTTGATCATTCCGGTGTTGCCGCACCTGATTAAGCAAATCGGCCAATACAGCTTTGGTCAGGCCGCCATCATTTCCGGATTCTTCAGCGCCGCATTTTCCGCCATCCAGTTCGTGGCCGCGCCGGTGCAGGGCGCACTTTCCGACCGCTACGGCCGGCGCCGTGTGATTCTGATCTCCTGTTTCGGCTTGGCGGTGGATTTCACCTTCATGGCCTTGGCCAGCACCATCCCAATGTTCTTTATCGGACGGGTGATATCGGCCATGACCTCGGCCAGCTTCAGTACCGCCAATGCCTACTTGGCCGACGTGACTGCGCCCGACAAGCGCGCAGCAGCATTCGGTCTGCTGGGCTCGGCGTTTGGCATTGGCTTCATCATTGGGCCGGCTTTGGGTGGGCTGCTGGGCGGCATTGATCTGCGTCTGCCGTTTTGGGTGGCCTCGGGCTTGGCCGCCTTGAATTTTCTTTACGGCTGGTTCGTATTGCCGGAATCGCTGCCGGTGGAGCGCCGTACCGCCCGCTTTGAATGGAAGCGCGCCAACCCGGTAGGGGCCTTGCTGGTGTTAAAACGCTACCCGGCAGTTCTGGGCCTGATTGCCATTGCCTTTTTTGGACAGTTGGCGCATTTCGTGTTGCCCAGCACCTTTGTCTTATTTGCCGACTACCGCTTCCAGTGGGGCGAGCAGAAAGTAGGTTTGGTTTTGGCCTTGGTCGGTGTGTGCAATGTGCTGGTGCAGGCCTTCCTGATCCGGCGCTTGGTACCGCGCATTGGCGAACGCAAGGCGCTGTTGGCCGGGCTGTTCTTCGGCATGTTGGGTTTTGCCTGGCAGGGTCTGGCCGGTACCGGCGCCCTGTTCTTGTTGGCGATTCCATTGTTGGCGCTGTGGGGTCTGGCCAATCCGTCGCTGCAGGCCATTATTACCCGTCAAGTCAGCTCGCACGAGCAAGGCAGCCTGCAAGGCGCCATCGCATCCGTGGCCAGCTTGGCCGGCATTTTCGCGCCGTTTTTGTTCACCCATGTATTCGCCACCTTCATTGGCAGCGAGGCCCCGGCCCATGTGCCGGGCGCAGCATTCTTGTTGGCCAGTGCAATTTTGCTTTTGGCGCTGATTTTAGCCGAACGCTTTACGCGCTGGATGAAATCTTCACAAGCGCTGGGGCATACTGTAGAAACCTAAGCAAGGAGCCGTTATGGCCGTTTCAAAAAAATCCGCACCGAAACCGGCCCCGGTTTCGCAAGCCCAGGCCGAAGACGCCATTAAATTGTTGCTGCGTTGGGCCGGCGATAACCCCGAGCGCGAAGGCCTGCTGGATACCCCCAAGCGCGTAGCCAAAGCCTATAAGGAATGGTTCGGCGGCTATGCCATGAAGCCGGAGCAATACCTGAAGCGCACCTTTGAAGAGGTGGCCGGCTACGACGAGATGGTGATTCTGCGCGATATCGAATTTGAATCGCACTGCGAACACCACATGGCACCCATTATTGGTGTGGCGCATGTGGGCTACATTCCCAATGGCCGCGTGGTGGGTATCAGCAAGCTGGCGCGGGTGGTGGAAGC
>JAHEBG010000193.1 GCA_024642445.1 Gammaproteobacteria bacterium
TTTATGCCACATCGACCTACGCTCAGGCCAGCCCCGGCCAGCATCAGGGCTTTGAATATTCGCGTAGCCACAATCCCACCCGTTTCGCCTACGAGCGCTGTGTCGCCGAGTTGGAATCCGGCAGTCACGGTTATGCCTTTGCTTCCGGGCTGGCGGCAACATCCACCGTGCTGGAAATGCTGGATGCGGGCTCGCATGTGATCTGTATGGATGATGTTTATGGCGGCACCTACCGTCTGTTCGAACGCGTCCGCCGGCGTTCCTCGGGTCTGGAATTCAGCTTTGTCGATTTGAACGATATCGGTGCGGTGCAGGCCGCCATGCAACCGAACACCCGCATGATCTGGTGCGAAACCCCGACCAACCCGCTGTTGAAATTGGTGGATATCGCACAGTTGGCGGAATTCGCCAAAGCCAAAGGCGTGCTGCTGGCCGTAGACAACACGTTCAGCTCGCCGATTTTGCAGCGGCCATTGGAACTCGGTGCCGATATCGTGATGCATTCGGCCACCAAATATCTGAACGGCCATTCCGATATGGTGGGCGGCATGATTGTGGTGAACTCGCCGGAACTTGCCGAGCAGATGACCTTTCTGCAGAATGCCGTGGGCGGCGTACAAGGGCCTTTCGACAGCTTCCTGGCATTGCGCGGTTTGAAAACCCTGCATCTGCGCATGAAGGCGCATTGCGAAAATGCGCAGACCATTGCCGAGCGCTTGCAGGCACACCCCGCCATCGAAAAAGTGGCTTATCCCGGATTACCTTCGCACCCCCAGCACGCGTTGGCGAAACGCCAGATGCACGGCTTCGGTGGCATGGTCAGTGTCTGGCTGAAAGGCGGGTTCCCCGAGGCTCAGCGTTTCATGGAGCGTCTGCAGTTGTTCACCTGTGCCGAATCCTTGGGCGGCGTTGAAAGCCTTGCCAACCATCCGGCGGTGATGACCCATGCCTCGATTCCGGAAGAACGCCGCAATGCCTTGGGTGTTACCGGAAATCTGGTGCGTCTGAGTGTGGGCGTGGAAGATGTGGCGGATTTGTGGGCCGATATTGAAGCCGCACTGAAAGACTGAAATGATTGGAGCGTTTAATGAAAAATAAAATCCATGCAAGCGCCGATGATGCCTTGCGCGATATCGTGGCCGACGGTCAGACGGTAGCGGTCGGCGGCTTCGGACTGTGCGGCATTCCAGAAGCTCTAATAGCAGCGCTTCGCGATTCCGGCAAAACCGGACTTACCGCCATTTCCAACAATGCCGGTGTGGATGGTTTTGGTTTAGGGCAATTGCTGAGCACGCGGCAGATTCGCAAAATGATTTCCTCGTATGTGGGCGAGAATAAAGAATTTGAGCGCCAATATTTAGCAGGCGAGCTGGAGCTGGAATTCAATCCGCAAGGTACGCTGGCCGAACGTCTGCGTGCCGGCGGCGCCGGTATTCCGGCGTTCTTCACCCGCACCGGTTTCGGCACCGTAGTGGCCGAAGGCAAGGAAACGCGTGAGTTCAACGGCAAGCAATATGTGCTGGAAACCGCACTGCAGGCCGATATTTCCCTGGTGAAGGCCTGGAAGGCCGATACGTCCGGCAATTTGGTATACCGCAAGACCGCGCGCAACTTCAATCCGGCGGTGGCAATGGCCGGCAAGGTCTGTATTGCTGAAGTCGAAGAGATTGTTGAGGCCGGCATGCTCGATCCCGACAGCATCCATACCCCGGGCATTTACGTTGACCGCATCGTGCTTAATCGCATGCCGGAAAAACGTATTGAACAACGCACCGTGCGCAGCGAATAAGGAGAACGCCATGGCTTGGACACGTGACGAAATGGCACAACGCGCCGCTCTGGAATTGAGTGACGGTGCCTATGTGAATCTGGGTATCGGCTTGCCAACGCTGGTAGCAAACCATATTCCGGAAGGCACCGATGTCTGGTTGCAGTCGGAAAATGGATTGCTCGGCATTGGCCCGTTCCCCACCGAAGATGAAGTGGATGCCGATCTGATCAACGCCGGCAAGCAAACCGTTACCGCACGCGAGGGTGCCAGTTACTTCGGCAGCCATGATTCCTTCGCCATGATCCGTGGCGGCCATATTGATCTGGCCATTCTGGGGGCCATGCAGGTCACCGATAAAGGCGATCTGGCGAACTGGATGGTGCCCGGCAAGATGGTCAAAGGCATGGGCGGCGCCATGGATCTGGTGGCGGGCGTGAAGCGGGTGGTGGTGTTGATGGAGCATGCAGCCAAAGACGGCTCACCGAAAATCCTTCCGGAGTGCACCTTGCCGCTGACCGGTCTGGCCGTGGTCAACCGTATCATCACCGACATGGGTGTTTTTGATGTCACCGACGCCGGATTGAAATTAATCGAGTTGGCTCCGGGTGTTAGTTTGGATGACGTGCAGCAAAAAACGGGTGTACCAATACATCATTAGGCGCTCATCAGTCGTAAAGAAAACCCCGCGAATGCGGGGTTTTTCATGCCAAGGCTAAGGTATCAAAAGCGCCGCTTGATCTGTACGCCAAACCGATTGGCATCGTACAGCCCGGTCTGTTGGGCGCGGTCCGAATAGCCGGCCTGAATGCGCAGTTCCCAATCACTGAAAATGCCTGCAACCCATTCCACGCTGATATCGTTGGCACTTTTCCAACTGCTGAAGGATTCATCCCGTTGCATGCCAACGCCGGCACGGGCATACAGACCAATATCATCGCTGATGGGAAAGTAGGCACTGGCGGTCAGCGCAGCACGCCGGTAGTTGTCGGGGGCATAGTAGCCGTTGCCGGGGTCCGTATCGAAACCGAACCATTGCACTTCCGCGCCCAGATCGAATTGCAGCGACTGGGTACGGATTATCGCGCGCCGCGCTGCGAACTGCCAATCGCTACGGCTATTGCCGTCGTTGATATCTTCGAACGACACTGCGGCATCAAACGTCCAGCGATATCCGGGGGTATATCTGGCTTGCGCCCACCACTGATCCCGCATCAGGCCCAGTGAAACCGAGCGCGGCGAAATGCCGAGGCGGTTGCGGTCAAAGCCGGCGCTGAAGCTGAAATCATCGGCCACGCGTTGATCGAAGCGAAGAAGCCCTGTAGTTTCATCACCTGCTTTGGTATCGCTACGGCCCAGTGCCAGAGTAATCCGGGTGTCTTGCGCGGGCGTGAATGCGCTGCCTAGCCAGAATTGCCGATCGGCGATGCTGTCACCACCGCTAACGGGCTCATAGCCGCCCCCTATGGGCGCGCGGTAATCGGTATTGCTCCAACCGCCCAGCAACGTCCAGTCATCGCCCATGCGGATATTCGCCGACAGCGCAAACCGTTCGCCACGAATATTGTCGGAATCGTCCAGCAGCCCCCATTGGGCGGTGATATCCGATGCCGTACGCACATAGGTTCCGCGCCGCAGATCTTTTACGTCTTTACCGTCGGGCTGCATACGCTCTGCTGCCTCCACAAAAGGCCATGCTCGGTAAGCCTGAGCCGTCTGTCGCAGCGCTACCGCCTGCGTGAACTGCGCTAAAAAGCCCGGCGGTTGTTCTACCAATGCATCGGCATTCAACATCACAGCGCGATCAATTTTTCCGGCCCATGCTGCCGTATTGGCCAGTAAGGCTTTGGCCTCTGGGTCGT
>JAHEBG010000194.1 GCA_024642445.1 Gammaproteobacteria bacterium
ACCAACACTTGCCAGCTCAGCGTACAGAAAGGCCGCGATGACCCTGAGATTTTCAGCCCGAAAACCTGCACTATTACCCGCAAAGACGGCTTTGCCGTGGATATTGCGGTAAGTTTCGATGCGCCTTGCCGCCAATACCGGTTCAAGAATCTGATCGGGGACAAATACTTCCTTGATGACAAAACCCTGGGAACACGGGTGCCCGGGTGCCCTATCGACAACTTCAATACCGGTTACGCGTGGCGGCTTGACGACAGCGCACGCTGAACGGCAGCCATAAAAAACCCCGGGCAACCGGGGTTTTTTATGTGGCGGAGAGGGAGGGATTCGAACCCTCGGTAGGCTCACACCTACGCCTGATTTCGAGTCAGGTACATTCGACCACTCTGCCACCTCTCCGGTTCATGGTCCGCCGGCAATTATACCGTTCATTGGCGCTTTTTGGCTAGGGCAATGCACCTGTGTGGCAAAACCGTTCATACTATCCACATGCCAGATTGGTGCCTTACCCATGTTTGAAGTTGGACATTACAGCCACGCCGGAAACAAACGCACGCTCAATGAAGACACCTATGATATCGACATCGGGCAAGGCATCGCCTGTGTGGTTGACGGCATGGGCGGTGCCAATGCCGGTGATGTTGCCAGCGCCTTCGTGCGGGAACATCTACGGAAATGCCTTTTGCAGGGTGACAGCCCATCACAGGCCTTGAAGAATACCGGCCATTCACTTCGCATCCAACGCCCGCAACAGGGCACTGCACCCAGTGGCGCCAGCGCAGCTTTGGTAAAGTTCAACCAGAATGCATTGAAATTGGCCTGGCTGGGCACCTGCCGGGTCTTTTTCCATGACGGGTTGAATTGCCATGCCGTTGCCGATCAAAGTGCGGCGGCTGAAGGCAACCCCTCAGTAGCCGCAACGGCCATTCAGGCCTTGGGTGTTACTGCAAGCGACAAGCTGCATATCGCCTCGGCGGAAATAGACTGGAAGCGCACTCAGGCGATTTTGCTGTGCAGCGACGGCTTGATGGAAGACTGCAACTTGGAAATGCTACAAGCGGTATTGGCCAACCCGTTATTGAGCGCACAAGAGGCCATCGATCACGTCGTGATATCGGCTTTGAGCGGTGCGGCACTGAATAATCTCACAGCCGTTCTGATTCGACGGGTTTAATCCTGCCAGAGCACGGCGCCGGATTTTGCAGAAATTTTTGACATGCGCTCGGCATGCCGTTTTGATTCTTCCGTGCTCGCCTTCAGAACCACCCCAGCATCAGAAATAACTGCACGCAATACTTCCTCTGGCACTGCGGCTGTGGTGGCTGTTTCAGCAGGATCGAACCCGAACCCGGTCTGGCCTGAGGTAAGCCCCAAATAAACTTCGGTCAGCAACTCGGCATCCAACAATGCGCCGTGCAATTGACGGTGCTTGTTATCCACTCCTAGTCGTTTGCATAAAGCGTCCAGTGAGTTACGCTGACCTGGGTAAAGTTCTCTAGCAAGCTTCAAGGTATCGAGTACCTGGGCATAATCGTGAATACGCCCGAAGTGCGGTTGCAGGCGCGCAAGCTCTGAATTGATGAAGCCCACATCGAAATCTGCGTTATGGATAACCAGTTCCGAATCGCGGATGAATGCCAGAAAGTCTTCGGCTATCTCATGGAAACGCGGTTTGTCGGAAAGAAATTCGTAACTGAGCCCGGTGACTTCTGCTGCCCCGGGTTCCATTTCACGCTCTGGATTCAGATATTGCTGGTAGGTACGTCCTGTCGGGCGCCGATTGACCAGTTCGATGCAGCCGATTTCCACCAAACGATTGCCCTTTTCCCATGATAAGCCCGTAGTTTCGGTGTCCAATATAATTTGACGCATCATGCACTCCGCTTATAGGAATCAGCCGCGGCACGCGCCAAAGCATCCACACGTTCGTTTTCGGCATGTCCGGCATGCCCTTTCACCCAATGCCATTTAACCGAATGCGGTGCGCTGGCGGAAAGCAGGCGTTGCCACAAATCCTGGTTTTTGACCGCCTCGCCTTTGGCATTTTTCCAGCCCTTACGCACCCAACCCGGCAGCCATTCGCTGATACCTTTCTGCACATATTGGGAGTCGGTATACAGATCGATGTGGCAGGGGCACTTCAACGATTCCAGGGCGCATATCGCCGCCATCATCTCCATGCGATTATTGGTAGTCAACAGTTCGCCGCCCGACAATTCCTTTTCCGTGGTGCCGGAACGCAGCAATGCACCCCAGCCGCCGGGCCCGGGATTTCCCGAACAGGCGCCATCGGTATGAATTTCAATGCGTGGATTCAAGATTTTACTCATAAAGGATGGGAATTCCTGGCCAATGCCACGGCATTGGCAGTTGTTCTCAAGGGTGTCAGCGCCGATTTTCGCTTTCGCGCCAGAATGAAGTTTACCGAACGCAAGGCCGGCGGCACAAGCTCAGCACCCAACGCCTTGACCGATAACGGCTCCAAGCCATGCTTTACCAAGAGCTCAGTCCAGAATGCGCCGGACTCGAGAGATAAGCCACGCCAAGCACCCGACCATCGAAACGGGCAATATGGGTTCAATGCCAACAAGGAAACGTGAGCCTCTGGCAGCAACAGGCGGGTAAACTCGGCCAGCAACGCGTTCGGATTAGGCGAGGTTTCCAAAACAAAGGCGGCATGAACCAACGCCATGCATTCATTGGGAAACGGCAAAGGTGCATCATCGGAAATGATATCGCCATAAAACCGCGTACTAGCCCGTTGCAATTGAATCACCGGCTGACACTGCAAAGCTGGCAACGGCAACCCTTGTGCGCAGGGTTGCAGCACAAGCGCGTTATGGCCGCACAATGGCCACAATAGCGGCGCTATACGCTGCGTGGCAACTGATGCCAGCTGCTGACCCGCTTTACTGTTAAACCAGCTCTCGTTACCCGTCATGCCATGACACCGTATAAACTAGGTCTATTGTGCGTCATACGGCGCGATTGGTCACCCGAATGGACAAGCTTACGGCGCTGCCCGCATTTCAGGACAACTACATCTGGCTACTGCGAAACAGTGCAGGCGATGCCATTGTCGTGGATCCGGGCGATGCCGGGCCGGTTATCCAAGCAATTCGGGAAGGCACGCGGATTGCCGCCATTTTCATCACCCACCATCATCCTGACCACATTGGCGGATTGGCAGAGCTGCGCAATGCCTGCAATGCTCCGGTGTACGGGCCGGATGACCTCCGAATTCAGGGCATCGACCGTATAGTACGTGAGGGTGATTGCATCACACTGGAAGGCTTTGACCATTTTCAGGTTTGGGAAGTGCCCGGCCACACCCGCTCGCATATTGCCTATGTTGATGCACAGCACCTATTCTGCGGCGACACCCTTTTCAGCATGGGCTGCGGCCGTTTGTTTGAAGGCACCCCGAATCAGATGCTGGCCTCATTGGATCGTCTGGCAGGCCTGCCGGAGCAGACGCTGGTCTGTTGCACCCATGAATACACCTTGGCCAATGCCCGCTTTGCCTGTGCTGCCGAGCCCAACAATCCGGTGCGTTCGGAGTGGATAGCACGGTGCAAGCATCAACGGCAAATGGGGCTACCGACACTGCCCAGCACCATTGCC
>JAHEBG010000195.1 GCA_024642445.1 Gammaproteobacteria bacterium
TCTTTATCGTAGAGTACTTTGGCAGACAGTCGACTCTGGCCGCCCAACACTTCCAGCAGATCGCCTTCTCGGCGCACGCGATAGCTTAGGGTGTCGGCATTGTGCGTTAGGCGGCAGCGGAAATATCCGGTACTTGCCGGCCGCCAGAAATCGCCAGCGGACCAAGGGTCCTGCGGGGAATTGGTAACCACCACAGACTGTTTAAGGCAAAGGTAAGCGGCAGCCAGCACATGGCTGTCCGGCACTGCGATTTCATGCGGCAATACGCTATCCAAATGCTTGTCCAGAAAGCCGGTATCGATTTCTGCGTTGCGCACGGCCGTGTGTGAAATCAGGCGCTCGAGGAATTCGATATTGCTGGGCAGGCCGAAAATCTGGCATTGCGCCAAGGCATTTTGCATGGCCTGCAATGCCGCCTCACGCGATTCGGCATGCACAATCAGTTTTGCCAACATGGGGTCGTAAAATACGCTGACGGTATCGCCTGTAAAAAAGCCGCCATCAATACGCACGCCGTTGCCGGCATCCGGCAGATGCAATTGCCGAATGACGCCACTGCCGGGCATGAAATTTTTGCTCGGATCTTCAGCGTATAGACGTACTTCGATGGCATGTCCTGAGGCAGTGACCTTATCTTGAGTCAGTGGCAGAGGCTTACCGGCCGCCACCTCAATCTGCCAGCGTACCAAGTCCAAGCCAGTGACCATTTCGGTAACCGGATGTTCTACCTGCAGGCGTGCGTTGATTTCCATGAAGAAGAATTCGCCATCCTGTGCCACGATGAATTCCACCGTACCGGCATTCAGATAATCCACAGCGCGCGCCGCTTGAATGGCGGCATCGGCCATACGTTGCCGCAATTGCGGTGTGAGGAAAGGCGAGGGTGATTCTTCCAGGATTTTCTGGAATCGGCGCTGGGCTGAGCATTCGCGCTCGCCCAGATGCAGTGTATTGCCGTGCTTGTCGGCGAAAATCTGGAATTCGATATGCCGTGGTTTTTCGATATAACGTTCCAACAATACGCGGTCTTTACCGAATGCGCCACGGGATTCTCGTTGGCAGGATTCCAATGCTGACAGAAAATCCTCGGCGCGTTGAACAACCCGCATGCCTTTGCCGCCGCCGCCATGCGCGGCTTTGATCATCAGCGGGTAGCCCACACGTTCGGCTTCCTGCTGCAGATGACCAGATTCCTGCGATTCGCCGCTGTAGCCGGGAATAACCGGAACGCCGTGCGCGATCATCAGGGTTTTGGCGCCGGCCTTGGAACCCATGGCGCGCATGCTGGCGGCACGCGGGCCAATGAAAATCAGGCCGGCTGCTTCAACACGCTCTGCGAATTCAGCATTTTCAGAAAGAAAACCGTAACCGGGGTGTATGGCATCAGCGCCGGTCGCTTGCGCGGCGGCCAGCACCGCATCGGGGTTCAAATAGCTATGAATGGCTTCAGACGGCCCGATAAAAACCGCCTCGTCTGCCATGCGCACGTGTTCGGCATGCCGGTCGGCTTCCGAATAGACCGCCACGCTGGCGATGCCCATGGCGCGGCAGGTGCGCATGACGCGGCAGGCGATTTCACCGCGGTTGGCAATCAGAATTTTTTGAATAGCGTTCATTCGCCAATCCAGCGGGCAGGGCGTTTTTCCAGAAAAGCACTCAGACCTTCTTGGCCTTCTGCGCTGACGCGCAAACGTGCAATGCGTTCGGCATTGCTTCGATCCTGCGCCGCCACTTCGGCATCAGCACTGCATTGCTGGTGTTGTTGAATCATGTGCTTGGCATCGGCGATGGCCAGTGGGCCGCCTTTGCCCAGCCAATGCAACACGCGTTCCAGGGTTTCGTCCAACGCGCTTGCCGGCAGGCATTCATGCACCAGGCCGATGTCCTTGGCGGTTTGGGCCGATATCATTTCCGCGGACAGCATGTAACGACGGGCTTGGCGTTTGCCGATGGCATCAATCACATAGGGCGAAATCACCGCCGGCACCAAACCTAACTTTACTTCGCTCAAGGTAAATTTTGCAGTATCTGTAGCTAGGGCGATATCGCAGCAACACAATAAACCCACGCCGCCGCCGTACGCTGAACCGTTGACCCGTGCAACGGTAGGTATGGCTAGGCTGTTCAACCGTCGCAGACAGCCTGCCAGCGCCATGGCATCGTCGAAATTTTCGGATTCACTGGCCTTGGCCATGCCGCGCATCCAGTTCAAATCGGCGCCTGCCGAAAAGGTGGGGCCAGCACCGGTCAGCACCAGTGCCCGCGCGTTACTGTTGGCCACTGCTTGCAGCGCTGCGTCCAAATCGGCAATCAGGGCATCGTCGAATGCGTTATGGGTTTCTGGCCGGTTAAGGGTCAGTGTGGCAAGCGTACCTGTGAAGCGAAGCTGAACGGATTCGGACATGCGGGTTCGGTCTTCGAAAAAGGAAATGATAACGGAAATGCCGGGTTAGCGTCGATTTCTGGCGTGATACGGCACTTGATGCAAGTCAACACGAACCGTGAGATTCCTATTATAATGAGAATTATTCCCATTTGGATTAGGGCATGAATCTCACTCAGCTTGGTAAAGGGGTTTCCGCGACGGTACTGGAGGTCACTCTTCAAGGGCCGGCCGATGCCATTGCCCAGCGCTTGCTCGATTTGGGATTCGTGGCCGGCGAACCGGTGCGTTGCATTGCCTTGGCGCCGTTCGGCGGAGATCCATTACTGGTGCAAATTGGATTTACCCGCTTTGCATTGCGTCGCGCTGAAGCGGCACGCGTGCAGATCGAGATCGCACCATGAAACCGCTTGATATTGCGCTGGTGGGCAACCCCAATTGCGGTAAAACCGCATTGTTCAATCTGCTGACCGGAAGCCGGCAGAAAGTGGCGAATTACGCGGGGGTCACCGTTGAGCGTAAGGAAGGCCACTTTAATCTGGCCAACCGCAGTGTCCGCGTGCTTGATCTACCCGGCGCCTACAGTTTGAATGCCAACAGCCCCGATGAAGCCATAACCCGGAACATTTGTCTTGGCACCCACGATTACGGTTTTCATCCCGATATTTTGGTGTGTGTGGTGGATGCCACCAATCTTCGACTGCATTTGCGTTTCGTATTGGAATTGAAAGCCCTGGGCAAGCCGATGCTGGTGGCACTCAATATGATGGATGCTGCCGGTAAGCGCGGAATCGTCATTGATACTGCAAAACTCGAACAGGCCTTGGGTGTGCCGGTGGTGGAAACCGTGGCTGTCGCCTCGCACGGCGCCGATGCCCTGAAGCAGACTTTGTCGGAAGGGGCGCTTCCGATGCCGTCTTTGGATATGCCGGTGGTTGAACAGGACAGCCATCAGCACGTTCGTCAAATTCTTGAGCAGGCGGTGAGCATGCCGCGCACCACGGCGGCATTCGACGACAGCGTTGATCGTTGGTTATTGCATCCGGTGTTCGGTCTGACGGTTTTGGTTGCTGTATTGTTTTTCATGTTCCAGGCGGTCTATGCATGGGCGGCGCCGTTCCAAGACGGAATTTCGAACAGTGTTGCTTGGGTGTCCGAACTGGCAGGCCAGTGGCTACCACAAGGGGTAGTGCTGAGCTTGCTGCAGAACGGCATTTTTGCCGGTCTCGGC
>JAHEBG010000196.1 GCA_024642445.1 Gammaproteobacteria bacterium
CATGCCGTCGGCCAAAGTTCTGCAGCGTAGCCTGAATGGCTTCCAAACCGAAGCCCAGACGGTAGGCACACAAGGCTGCACCGGCAATATTTTCCATGTTGTACTGGGCCATGCCCTTGAATGCGATGGGCATGCTGTCTGCCGAACCCAAGTCATGCACCATGCCATCGGCATGCAGGCAGAGCTGGCCCTGATCGAAACCGCATACCGCCGAACCGGCTGCCAATTGCATTTGCATGAACGCATTGTGCCAATCCAAGGCGAACCAATCGGTTTTATTCGGCAGTGCACTGCCGTGTTTTACCAGCATCCTGTCGGCAGCATTCAATACCATATGACCGTCAGGCTTTAGACCTTTAGCCACGGTCAACTTCACCCTAGCCAGATCATCTAGCGAAAATACGCCGTACTCACCGAAATGGTCTTCACTGATATTGGTTACCAACGCCGTATCGGCATGCCCAGTGGCCAACCCGCGGCGCAACAATCCACCACGCGCGGTTTCCAGAATGGCCGCCTGCACGCCGGTATGCCGCAGGGTTGCGCGAGCCCCGGCCGGGCCGGAATAATCGTCGGCTTCCAGCAATTCGCCGTTGAAAAAAAGGCCGTCGGTGCAATTGTGGCCGCTGGCAAGCCCGGCCGCGCGGGCCATTGCGGCCAAAAGCCGGACGCTGGTGGTTTTACCGTTGGATCCGGTAACCAATGCAACCGGCAAAGAACGCGGCGCCGCTTCGAACAATACGGCGGCATTCGGCAAGTCATTTCTTGGCCAGCAACGGGCTTGCTTGCCGAAACCGATACTGAACACGTCTTCGTCCAGCAACACCGGCCAACCCAAACGCTCGGCCTCAGCAATCAACTGGCACAATGCCGGCTCTGCTTCGTGTTTCGCCATGCGTTGAAAAAACGGCAAAGCATACGCCGCATCTGCCAACCAGGGCGTTGCCGGCGCATAGGCTTCAGTCATCCCGCATGCCGAACACCACGCCCACTCGTTGATTTCGGTGGCGCAATACAGTTGATCCAAGGGTGCGGTAAATGCCAATGTGGCACCCTTGGCATGTTCATTCAGATGAAATCTGGGGGCAGGCCATTGCAACTGTGCTGCCATCGCTTCTACCTGCTCCTGCCAAAACGACAGTTGCGCCGGCGTGATATCGACAGCCAAGGCTTCCAACACCGCAGCGGTGCTGTCGAAGTACACATTCGGCCCGGTCAGTCGTCGGGAATCGGTAAACGGCATTGTCCGGCTCAGTCGTCTTGTTCCGGCATGATGACGATGCCACGGCCGTCACGGGCCACGCCTTCGAACTCGGGTAACTGCACATCGCTTTGGTTGAGCCATGCTTCCATGGCCGCCTTGCCTTCGGCAACGCGCGTATTGGTTGCCTGCTGCCTTGACATCGCGCCGTCGGGCGTGAATTTGGTGATCTGTTTCCAACAACGCGCCAAGGCGTCGCCGAAAACCAGCAACAAATCGCCTTGTGCCGCCATTCGTAACGCCGCATCAATCGCAGTCTGCTCATCGGGAATCACATGAATGGCGGATTCGGAGATGCCATTGGCACGCAGGCGCTCTGCCAACATGTCGGGTACTTCGCGGTCACCGCGCCCACGCAGTCCGTCATCACGCTTGAGCACATAGACATCGAATTTTCCGCTGACGGCATCGGCGATATCCCGTATGTCGCTGTCGCGTCGATCGCCGGGTGCTGCCACTACGGCAAGACGGCGACCGCTGACATCCATGCGTTGTGCCAAATCGCTCATCATGCCCACGGCATGGGCATTGTGTCCGTAATCCAGAATCACCTTGAACGGGTGTTCCGAGAACACATTCATACGGCCAGGCGCCTGGAAGAAACTGGTATCGAAAGTACGCAGGCCTTGGCGAATGGAATCCAGACTGACGCCCAATGAAAAGGCCATGGCCGCAGCAAACATGGCATTCTGCACATTGTGCATGGCCTTGCCTTCCAGCGTGGCTGGAATCAGGTGTGTCCACATCAGCGGAATATGGCTGCCTTTGTCGTACAAGGTGATCATCTGGCCGTTGACGCCGCCTTCCAGCGCACAGGCGCGGCCACCGGCACGGATGTGCTCGCGTACCAGTCGGTGATCCGGATTCATGGTCACGTAACAGATCACTTTGGCGTCTGTGTAGCCGGACATTTTCAGAACATTGCTGTCATCGGCGTTGAGTACGGCACAATCCTGTGCCACTTCCACCACAATGCGCTTGACCTCCGCCAACTGCTCCAGGGTATCAATACCTTTCAAGCCCAGATGGTCGGCTTGCACATTCAACACCGCGCCGACATTGACGTGTCGTACACCCATACCGGCACGCACCAAACCGCCGCGCGCGGTTTCCAACACCGCCAAATCAATTTTTGGGTCAGCCAATACCATCCGTGCCGAAACCGGTCCGGTCATATCACCTTCCAACGTACGTTGGCCGTCGATGTATACGCCATCGGTACTGGTCATGCCTGGGGTGAAGCCGGCCATTTTGCAGACATGCGCTAGCATGCGGCTGGTGGTGGTTTTGCCGTTGGTTCCGGTAATGGCGGCAATCGGCACGCGCGAGGGTGTTCCCGGCGGGAACAACATGTCGATGACCGGGCCGGCGGCATCGCGTGGCGTGCCTTCACTGGGCGCCACATGCATGCGGAATCCAGGCGCGGCATTCACTTCACAGATACCGCCGCCGATGGAACGATAGGATTCGGCAATGTTCTTGCTGAGGAAATCGACACCACCCACATCCAGACCGATGGCACGTATGGCACGAATGGCCATATCGCGGTTGTCGGGATGGATGATATCGGTAACATCGGTGGCGGTGCCGCCGGTGGAAAGATTGGCGGTGGAGCGCAATGGCACGATCTGGCCATCGGCCGGAATCGACTCGGCTGTCATTTCCATGCGTGCCATCATCATTTCGGCCTGCGCATCCAGTTCAATGCGGGTCAATACTTTTTCATGGCCCACACCGCGGCGCGGATCGGCATTGACCTGATCCACCAACTGCGCGATGGTTTGTTTGCCGTCACCCACCACTTGACCGGGGGTACGTTTGGTCGCCGCCACCAATTCACCGTTGACCACCAACAGTCGGTGATCGTCGCCTTCAAGGAAGGTCTCGACGATTACCGAGCGCGAATGTTCTTTTGCCGCCTGAAACCCCAATGCCACTTCCTCATCGGTCTTCAGGCCAATGGAAATACCGCGCCCATGGTTGCCGTTATACGGCTTGGTAACCACAGGAAACCCAATTTTATGCGCAGCTTCAATAGCACGGTCTTGATGTTGCACCAAAATCTGACGCGGCACAGGAAGGCCAAGACCTGCCAGAATTTTGTTGGTTTCTTCCTTATCGGATGCCAACTCTACGGCAATATACGAGGTCTTGCCGGTGATAGTGGCTTGGATGCGTTGCTGGTATTTGCCCTGCCCCAACTGCACCAGAGATTGCTCATTCAAACGGGTCCAGGGAATATTGCGCTCTTCTGCGGCGCGCACTAAAGATGCCGTGGATGGCCCCAACGCACGGCGCTGGGCAAAGCGGATGAATTCATCGCGCGCCTGCGGCCAGGACCAATC
>JAHEBG010000197.1 GCA_024642445.1 Gammaproteobacteria bacterium
ACGCGCCAGCATTGCCAGGGCATTGGGGTTGGTTTTCTCGCTGGTGCCGGGCGCCACGCCAAAATAGCCGGCTTCGGGATTGATGGCATACATGCGGCCATCGGCGCCGGGGCGCATCCAGCAGATGTCATCGCCTACCGTCCAGATTTTCCAACCGTCATTGCGGTAACCTTCCGGCGGAATCAACATGGCCAAGTTGGTTTTACCGCAGGCGCTGGGAAACGCCGCGGCAATGTAATGGGTTTCACCTTGCGGATTTTCCACACCCAGAATCAGCATGTGTTCGGCAAGCCAGCCTTCGTTGCGCGCCTGATACGAAGCAATACGCAAGGCATGGCATTTTTTTCCGAGCAAGGCATTGCCGCCATAGCCCGAACCGAAACTCTGAATGCTGAGAGTTTCCGGAAAATGCATGATGAAGCGTCGATCAGGATTCAGATCGCCGGTGGAGTGCACGCCTTTAACGAACACACCTTCGCGTTCAATGCGCTTCAATGCATCTGCGCCCATGCGCGTCATCAGACGCATATTGACCACAACGTACGGACTGTCGGTAATTTCCACACCGCAACGCGCCAAAGGCGAATCAATGGGGCCCATGCAATACGGCACCACGTAAAGCGTGCGGCCTTTCATGCACCCTTTGTACAAGGCTTCCATTTTGGCGAGGCCTTCCGTCGGCGACATCCAATGGTTATTCGGCCCGGCATCGGCTTCGGCTTCCGTGCAGACAAAGGTCAGGTGTTCCACACGCGCCACATCCGATGGACTGGAACGGTGCAGAAAGCAATTGGGGTGGGTTTGCGGATTCAGGGCGATGAAATCACCCGAGGCCAGCATTAATTGGGTCAATGCGGCATTTTCCTGGTCGGAACCATCGCACCAGTGCACATTATCGGCCTCGGTAAGGCTTGCATACGTATGTACCCAGGTGTTCAACGCGGCTAATTGACTGCTCATCAGGTCTCTCTAAATATTTAAAAAGGAGGGGTACAACAGATTTACGACTTTCCGGTTATTTTAACCGCCCGAGGGGATTAACGTCTCGGTTAAATGCGCCACGTAATGATCGAATTCTTCATGGTTGAGCTTGGGCGAGCCCAATTGCAGGTTCAGCTGCAGAAACCCAACATATGAGGCATAGGTAAGACGCGCGCGGTTTATGGCATCTTTGCGCGACATGCCGGCCTGTCGGAAACTGGCGGTAAGGTAATCGATACGGCGCTTGGATACACGCTCCAGTACCGGTTTAACTAAAGGATGATCAATCGCTTTCAGCAACTCGCTGTAAATAATATGGGCTTTCAACTCATGCGCCACCAAGCTCACCAAAGCCGTTAATCGCGCCTGCGCATCGGACAGCGCATCCAATTTTCCGAATACTTCTTCCTGCTCCTGAGACTCCCAAAGCTCCAAAGCCGTCTGTATCAGGGCATCGCGCGATTCGAAATGCCAATAAAAGCTGCCTTTGGTCACGCCCAAGCGCTTGGCAAGCATCTCAATGGCCACATTCTGCAAGCCCCCTTCAGCCAAGGCATCCAGCGCCGCCTGCTGCCAATCACTTGAACTTAAACGGGTTTTTTCCAAAGGAGCCGATGTTGATGCTGCCATAATTGCCGCCCTATCCTTTTCCATACTCTTGAGTATTGACAAACACTGCAAACCTGACAATACTTTAGCGTATGGTAGGTGCAACTGCAATGACATCTGCCATCCATTATCCCTACTTTTTGTTCTGGAGCGCGTCATGAGTATTCTTGCCCCTTGGTTGGCTGTTCTGTTAACCATCGCCTATGCCAGCTATCACCGCTATTCGCTGGCGGTATTTGCCGCTTTGGCAGGCTCGGTCTTGGTGGCCTGCGCGTTGCTGGGGGCTTCGGTCACCTCGGTCACCGTGCTGAGCGTACTGCTGGCTCTGATTGTATTGCCGTTGCTGATCACCCCGATTCGGCAGCGTTTCATCACCGCGCCACTGCTTGGCTTTTACAGCAAAATCCTGCCACCCCTGTCCGACACCGAAAAAGTGGCACTGGAAGCCGGTACCGTGGGTTTCGAGGGTGACTTGTTTTCCGGCAAACCGAACTGGAAAGCCCTGCTCAGCCAGCCTAAACCCACACTCACCGAGGAAGAGCAAGCCTTTCTTGACGGGCCGGTGGAAACCGTATGCGGCATGGTCAATGATTGGGAAACTACCCACGTACAGGCCGACCTGGCACCCGAAGTATGGGATTACCTGAAGCAGCAGAAGTTTTTCGGCATGATCATTCCGAAAGAATACGGCGGCTTAGGTTTTTCCGCCTATGCGCATGCCCGCGTCATCATGAAGCTGGCTTCGGTCTCGGCAACGCTGTCGTCCACCGTAGGCGTTCCCAATTCTCTGGGTCCGGGCGAATTATTGCTGCATTACGGCACCAAAGAACAGAAAGAGCATTACTTGCCTCGTTTGGCCGATGGCCGTGAAGTGCCATGCTTCGGTCTTACCGGCCCAACTGCCGGCTCGGATGCCACCTCGATTCCCGATTTCGGCATTGTCTGCAAAGGCGAGTGGGAAGGCGCCAATGTTCTGGGCGTGCGCCTGAACTTCGAAAAACGCTACATCACCCTGGCACCGGTGGCATCGCTGGTAGGTCTGGCGTTCCGCCTGTACGATCCTGACGCCCTGCTGTCCGACCAGAAAGACCGCGGCATCACCTTGGCTCTGATTCCGCGCGGCGTCAAAGGCATGTCCATTGGACGCCGTCATTTCCCGCTGAACTGCGTTTTCCAGAACGGCCCGATTTACGGCAAAGACGTGTTCGTTCCCTTATCGCAGTTGATCGGCGGCGAAGATTATGTTGGCCAAGGCTGGCGCATGCTGGTCGAGTGCCTGTCCATCGGCCGCTCCATCACCCTGCCCTCAACGTCCAGCGGCGCTTCAAAACTGGCGGCTGTAACCTCCGGCGCGTATGCCCGCATCCGCAAACAGTTCGGTCTTTCCATCGGCCGATTCGAAGGCGTGGAAGAAGCGCTGGCGCGCATCGCCGGCAACGCCTATGCCTCCAGTGCGCTCTCGCAATCCACCGCAGCCGCGGTTGACCGCGGTGAAAAGCCGGCGGTACCTTCGGCCATTGCCAAGTACCACTGCACCGAAATGGCACGGCAAGTGGCCGCCGACGCCATGGACATTCACGGCGGCAAAGGCGTAATCCTGGGCCCGCGCAACTACCTGGGCCGCGGCTGGCAAGCCGCCCCGATTTCCATCACCGTGGAAGGTGCCAACATCATGACCCGCAGCCTGATGATTTTCGGGCAAGGCGCCATCCGCTGCCACCCGTGGGTGCTCAAGGAAATGCAGGCAGCGCAGCTGGAAGATCCGGTACAACGCCTGAAGCAGTTCGACGGCAATCTGTTCGGTCACATCGGCTTCGCGTTCTCCAACGCCGTGCGTTCGCTGTTCATGGGCATTACCAACAGCCGCTTCGGCGAAGCCCCAACCTCGGGCATCACCAAACGCAGCTACCGCAAACTCAACCGCTATTCGGCCAATCTGGCCTTGGTCGCCGATTTGTCGATGCTGCTGTTGGGCGGCAAGTTGAAGTTCAAGGAAAGCCTGTCCGGCCGTTTGGG
>JAHEBG010000009.1 GCA_024642445.1 Gammaproteobacteria bacterium
TTGGAAGCACACAGCATGCATTCGGAAGCCTTGAATTACCGTGTGGTCATCGACCATCTGGAGGCATGGGATACATCGGATGGGCAAGGCCAGTCTTGGGATGTGATGGCCTGGGTGGGCAGCGACCTTCGGCGCCTGTGGTTCCGATCGGAGGGCAGTCGCGCCGATTCGGCGCTGGAACATGCCGAGATGGAACTTTTTGCGGGGCGTAGTATCTCACCGTGGTGGGAGCTATTGGCCGGTGTTCGTCATGATTTCAAGCCCGGAAAATCACAGGATTTCGCGGCAATCGGCGTCATGGGTCTTGCCCCGTACAAATTCGAATCGGCATTGACGGCATATATCGGCGAAAACGGCCAGACTGCATTCCGGGCGCAGTTCGAGTATGAAACGCTGTTGAGCAATCGCTTGATACTCCAGCCTAAACTGGAAGTGAATGCTTACGGCAAGGATGATCCGCAGCGCGGCATCGGTTCCGGGTTGAGTGATGCCAGCTTTGGCCTGCGTCTGCGCTATGAGATCCGGCGTCAGTTTGCCCCTTACATCGGCATTTCATGGGAAAAGTCTTATGGCCAGACTGCGGAATTCGCGCGTATGGCAGGCGAGCCCGTACAGGGCACTCACGTACTGGCGGGAGTGCGTATCTGGTTTTAAGGGGGTATTGTGATGAAGCATTCGCAGCATGGCGAAGCACACGGTTCGATTTCCGGAAATACCCTTATGGCTATTGATCCAGTGTGCGGCATGTCGGTAGATCCTTCGAAGACACCGCACTTTGCGCACCATCAGGGTTCGGATTTCTTCTTCTGTTCTACGCGCTGTCGTGAGCGCTTTGTTGCAGATGCCGAGAAGTTCATCTCAGCAAAGATGCCCGCTGAGGATCATGCCGAAGTTGAAGGTGTGCGTTTCACCTGTCCCATGCATCCCGAAATCGTCCAAAGCCTGCCAGGCAACTGCCCTAAATGCGGCATGGCATTGGAGCCGATGATGCCCGCGGCGGATGACAAAGACAATCCGGAACTGAGTGACTTTTCCCGACGTTTTTGGTTGACTTTGCCACTGAGTTTTTGCGTACTGTTGCTTGCCATGTTCGGCCACCGCATCGATACAGTCTCGGCGAATACACGAACATGGCTGGAATTTGCAATGGCAACGCCTGTGGTGCTTTGGGCGGCAAAACCGTTTTTTGAGCGATGGCTGGTCTCGCTGCGCACGCTGAATCTGAACATGTGGACTTTGATCGGCACCGGCGTGGCCGCCGCCTATGCGTACAGTGTCGCCGGCGCTTTTTTCCCGCAGGTTTTTCCGGATTCATTTCAGGAGCATGGCCGTATCGGCGTGTACTTCGAAGCGTCTGCGGTAATCGTATCGCTGACACTTCTGGGTCAGTTGCTGGAATTGAAGGCGCGCTCGAAAACATCCGCGGCAATCAAAGCACTGCTGAATCTTTCGCCTAAATCGGCAAGGCGGATCAACCAAGACGGCAGTGAAGAAGATATTCCTTTGAATCAGGTGCAGGTCGGCAATCGACTGCGTGTGCGCCCAGGCGAGAAAGTGCCGACTGACGGTGATGTTCTGGACGGCCAGTCAAGCGTCGATGAATCCATGCTCACCGGCGAATCGATGCCGGTATCAAAAGCCGTCGGTGATAGCGTTATCGGCGCCACCATGAACCGAAGTGGCGCACTTATCATCCGTGCCACGCGAATCGGTGCCGATAGCATGCTTGCCCAGATCGTGCAGATGGTTGCCGATGCGCAGCGTTCGCGTGCGCCTATGCAGCGCCTGGCAGATACGGTTTCATTCTGGTTCGTATTGGCCGTGATCTCAACGTCTATCCTTACATTCGTTGTCTGGGGTGTGTTCGGGCCCGAGCCATCATGGGTTTATGCGATTTTAAATGCCGTAGCCGTTTTGATTATTGCCTGTCCCTGCGCGCTGGGGCTGGCAACGCCGATGTCGATTATGGTTGCTACAGGACGGGCGGCAGGTTCTGGAATTTTATTCAGAAATGCCGAAGCCATCGAGAATATGCGCAATGTGGATACCTTGATCGTGGATAAGACCGGAACCTTGACCCTGGGCCGTCCGGTTTTCGAGGATGTTCTGTCGGTAGACGGTTTCAGCGAAGATGAGGTGGTCCGCCTGGCAGCCAGTCTTGATCAGGGCAGTGAGCACCCTATGGCAGAGGCTATCGTTTCTGAGGCCAGGCGCAGAAACCTGATGCTGGTGAAAGCCGAGGATTTTGAAAGCCGCAGTGGCATGGGTGTGCATGGCCGCGTGGAAGGGCAAGTAATTGCCTTGGGGAATTCCGTTCTGTTGAAATCCACAGGGATTTCGTCGGAAGCACTCGAATCCGAGGCGGAGAAACGCCGTCAGCGGGGTGCCAGTGTGGTGTTTCTGGCCGTGCAGGGTAACTTGGCAGGTTTGATCAGCGTCGCCGATCCCATCAAGAGCACTACACTCCCGGCGCTTGCCGCGCTCAGGAAAATCGGCATCAGGGTAGTAATGGCTACCGGAGACGGCGCCAGCACGGCACGCAGTGTGGCGAAAACGCTGGGTATTGATGAAGTGCACGGTGAATGCCGTCCGCAGGATAAACTGGCTCTGGTGCACGCTTTGAAGTCGCAGGGCTGTACGGTAGCCATGGCCGGAGACGGCATAAATGATGCGCCGGCTTTGGCGGCTGCTGATGTCGGTATTGCCATGGGTACGGGTACCGATGTGGCCATGTCAAGTGCACAGGTGACACTGGTCAAAGGCGATCTGAACGGCATTGTGCGGGCAGTGGTTGTGTCGAAGCAGACCGTGGCCAATATGAAGCAGAACCTTGCTTTCGCATTGTTGTACAACGCCATTGGTGTACCTGTTGCAGCAGGCGTGCTGTATCCAGTTTTCGGGCTACTGCTATCCCCGATGCTGGCCGCGATGGCCATGAGTCTGAGCTCGGTTTCAGTGATCGGCAATGCGCTACGGCTCCGCGGTACTGACTGAATGTAGGTTGAAAGCGGTTGAATCCGCATGTATTTACTGCATTTTACTGTTGACGGCAGGCTCCTATTCATTCATAATTCCATCCCTCAGCGCGCCCGTAGCTCAGCTGGATAGAGCAACAGGCTACGAACTTGTAGGTCGGGAGTTCGAATCTCTCCGGGCGCGCCAATTTTTACCCGTTTCACCAAGTCGGGGTTTAGCGCAGCCTGGTAGCGCATCTGCTTTGGGAGCAGAGGGTCGGGAGTTCGAATCTCTCAACCCCGACCATTTTTTTCCGCGGGGCTTCCCTGCAGGCCTTGAACGGTGCACAATTCCTTCTGAGCGCCCGTAGCTCAACTGGATAGAGCACCGGCCTTCTAAGCCGGCGGTTACAGGTTCGATTCCTGTCGGGCGCGCCAGTTTCAGTGGTGGATGTAGCTCAGTTGGTTAGAGCATCGGATTGTGATTCCGAGGGTCGCGGGTTCAAATCCCGTCTTCCACCCCATTTCAGCTTCCCCGTCACCCCAATTTACGGCATAATAGAACCCGTCCGTTGTTGTAACGTAACGCCGTCGGCGGGGCAGTGTGCTCGCCTCCTGGCCCGGTTCTCTGGAACCGTGGCCGCGTCTGTTTACATCTGCTCGGTCTTTGCGAAAGTGGCGGAATTGGTAGACGCCCTGGATTTAGGTTCCAGTGGGGCAACCCGTGAGAGTTCGAGTCTCTCCTTTCGCACCATTATGTTGGTGTGTGCTTTGTTCTCAAGCCTGCGCCAAGCGGGTTTTTTTATTTTTATCTGCGCTGCGGCGTATGTAGGAGTTGTAATGCAAGTTTCAGTCGAAAATACCAGCAATCTAGAGCGCCGTATGACGGTATCCATTCCTGCCGACCGTCTGTCTTCCGTTATTGACGGCCGTCTGCGGGATATGGCCAGCAAGGCCAACTTGAAGGGCTTTCGTAAAGGCAAAGTGCCGGCCAAAGTCATCGAGCAGCGCTTCGGCGATCAAGTCCGTTCGGAAGCCTTCGGTGAATTGGTACGTGCCAGTTTCGACCAGGCCGTCCGCCAGGAAAACGTCCGTATCGCCGGTCAGCCCAGCATTGAAGCCGAGCCAACCGTTTCAGACAGCGAAATTCGCTATACCGCTACCTTTGAAATTGTGCCGGATTTCGGCACGATCAACGTTGGCGAACTGCAGATTCAACGTCCACATGCCAGCGTGCAGGATTCCGATATCGATCACATGATCGAAACTCTGCGCGAACAGCGCCGCACTTGGGAACCGGTGGCGCGTGCTGCGCAGGCCGGTGATTTAGTGGCGCTTGAAACCTTTGCCAATACCGAATCAGCACGTGTTCCGGAAGAGGGCGCCGAAAAGGGCTCTACCGTTATCGGTTCCGGCGTGATGTTCCCCGAGCTGGAATCGCAAATGCACGGCATGGCCGCCGGCGAAACCCGTGAGGCCGATGTTGCTTTCCCGGCCGATTGGCGCGTTCCGGCCCTGGCCGGGCAAACCGCCAAAGTGACCTTAAAAGTCACCAAGGTCTCCGAACCTAAAATGCCGGAAGCCGATGAGGCCTTCGTGAAGAGCTTTGGCGTGAAAAGCGGCAAGCTCGAAGTGTTCCGTAAGGAAGTGCGTGCCAACCTTGAGCGCGAACTGAAGGGCATGATAATGAGCCGTCTGCGCGCGGAAGTCGCTCAAAAGCTGGTTGAAGCCCACAGTTCCGTAGAACTGCCGGCCAAATTGATCGAAAATGAAGCCCGCAACATGGCAGCTAATGCCCAGCAGCAAGCGCGTCAGCAAGGCCAGGCCGATGCGGTCTATCCTTTCGACCAATTCATGGTGCCGGCTCGCAACCGCGTAGCTGCAGGCCTGTTGGTGGGTGAAATTGCACGTCAGAATGGCATCAAGTTGGATTTCAATCGCGTCAAAGAAACCTTGTCTTTGATTGCTTCCACGTATGAAGAGCCGAAGCAGGTCATTGAATTGTACAGAAACGACCCCAACTTAATGTCAGGACTGCAGAATCGTGTAATGGAAGAGCAGGTGATTGATTGGGTGGCCGAACGTGCACAGGCGACCGATCAGGAATTGAGCTTTACCGAAGCGATGCGTCCGGTTTAATCTACCAACACCCTGCGCATTCTTAAGGAGACCGCCATGGCCGTTACAGAAGGACTTAACCTGATACCCATGGTGGTCGAACAGACCCCGCGCGGCGAGCGTTCGTTCGATATCTACTCGCGGCTACTGAAAGAGCGCGTCATATTCCTGGTCGGCCCGATTGACGACTACGTTGCCAATGTCGTGGTGGCTCAGCTGTTGTTCCTGGAAGCAGACAACCCGGAAAAAGACATCAGCTTGTATATCAATTCACCGGGCGGTGTCGTTACCGCCGGCTTGGCCATCTACGACACCATGCGTTTCATCAAACCCGATGTTTCCACCATCTGCGTCGGGCAGGCCTGTTCCATGGGCTCGTTCCTGCTCGCTGCAGGCACCAAAGGCAAGCGTTATATCCTGCCGAACTCGCGCGTCATGATCCACCAGCCTTCCGGCGGAACCCAGGGTCAGGCCACCGATATCGCCATTCAGGCCAAGGAAATACTGTATCTACGCAGCAAACTGAATGCAGAGCTGGCTGCAAATACCGGGCAACCCATTGAAAAGATTGAGCTTGATGTCGAGCGTGATTACTTCATGGCCGCGGAAGAAGCCAAAGCCTACGGTGTCGTCGATTCCGTGATTGACCGCAGGCCTGCCGACAGCATACAAGCCGGTTAATCGCGCCTTAATCCCTACTTCCACTCCGGGCAGCTTATGCTATGCTCGGAGTACGTCTGACTCCAAAAAATAGCCCTATGACTGACGAAAAAAAACCGCGCTCCGGTGATTCCAGCAAAATTCTGTATTGCTCCTTCTGCGGCAAAAGCCAGCACGAAGTGACCAAACTGATTGCAGGTCCCAGCGTGTTCATCTGCGATGAGTGCGTGACCCTTTGCAACGACATCATCCGGGAAGAATTGCAGGAGAAGGCCGGCGCGACCCGCAGCCATCTGCCGAAACCCAAAGAAATCCTCGAGGTGCTCGATCAGTATGTAATCGGGCAACCGCGCGCCAAGAAAACACTTTCCGTTGCCGTTTACAACCATTACAAGCGCATTGAATCCCGCGCCAAGAATGACGATATCGAACTGTCCAAATCGAATATCCTGCTGATCGGCCCAACCGGTTCCGGCAAAACCCTGCTGGCAGAAACCTTGGCCCGCATGTTGAATGTACCGTTCACTATTGCCGATGCCACGACCCTTACCGAGGCAGGCTATGTCGGTGAGGACGTTGAAAACATCATCCAGAAATTGCTGCAGAAATGCGATTACGATGTTGATAAAGCGCAGTCCGGCATCGTCTACATCGACGAAATCGATAAGATTTCCCGTAAATCGGAAAACACCTCGATTACCCGCGATGTTTCCGGTGAAGGCGTACAGCAGGCACTGTTGAAGTTGATCGAGGGTACCGTTGCCTCGGTACCGCCGCAGGGCGGCCGCAAGCACCCGCAACAGGAATTCCTGCAGGTAGACACCAAAAACATGCTGTTCATCTGCGGTGGCGCATTCGCCGGCCTGGATAAAGTCATCCAGCAGCGCAGCACCGAAGCGGGCGGTATCGGCTTCGGAGCCAAAGTGAAGTCTTCCGAGCGCAAAGCCGATGTCTCGAAACTTCTGCACGATGTCGAGCCGGAAGATTTGATTAAATTCGGCCTTATTCCCGAGTTCGTCGGCCGTTTGCCTGTTGTGGCAACGCTGGAAGAGCTGGATGAGGCGGCATTGGTAAAAATTCTGACCGAGCCGCGTAACGCGATTAGCAAGCAGTTCAAAAAACTGTTTGAAATGGAAGGGGTAGAACTGGAGATTCGACCCGATGCCATGGCCGCGGTGGCACAGAAAGCCATGAAGCGTAAAACCGGTGCCCGTGGGTTACGTACCATCCTCGAATCGGTATTGCTCGATACCATGTACGAATTGCCGTCGCTTGAAAATGTCAGCAAAGTCGTGGTCGATGAGTCGGTTATCAACCACCAAGCCGAGCCGTACTTGATTTACTCGAATAACCCTTCGCCCAAAGCGGCATCCGGCGAGTAATCCTGTCGGAGTGCAGTAAATGAAAAAACAGGGGAAACCCTGTTTTTTTTATGCCTTCAGCACTTGCAAGACTGGGGAAAAAGCCCCATAAAGGAATCATGGCGGGGAAATTCCCGTGTTGGAGCGAATATGAAAGATAAGACTGAAACTGCCCTTAAGCTGCCGGTTCTGCCGTTGCGCGATGTGGTGGTATACCCAAATATGGTAATCCCGCTTTTCGTCGGCCGCGAGCGCTCGATGAATGCGCTGGAGCGCGCCATGGACGCCGATAAGCAGATTGTGCTGTTGGCCCAGAAAAGCCCGGACATCGATGATCCGTCGGCCGATGATTTGTACACGGTCGGAACGCTGGCCAGCATCATCCAATTGCTGAAATTGCCTGACGGCACCATCAAGGTTCTGGTTGAAGGTGCAGGACGAATCCAGGTAACCGATGTGGCATTGGTTGATGACGCATTGGAGGCGACCGTTTCAAGCTTGGAAAGCGAGGCCAGCAAAGACGAAAAAGAAATCGCCGTTGCCCAGCGTACGCTGATGGGTCTGTTCGAGCAGTACGTGAAATCCAACCGAAAACTGCCGCCGGAATTATTGACCACTCTGGCCGGCATCGAAGAGCCCGGACGATTTGCAGATACCGTGGCCGCGCATCTGAGCGTGCGTCTTTCCGACAAACAGAAACTTCTTGAGGCGCTTTCGGTCGATGCGCGCATGGAATTGCTGATCGGTCTGGTTGAAGGCGAGATCGATGTCCAGCACATCGAAAAGCGCATTCGTTCACGTGTCAAAACCCAGATGGAAAAAAGCCAGCGCGAATACTATCTTAACGAGCAGATGAAAGCGATCCAGAAAGAGCTTGGCGATTCCGACGAAGCCCCGAATGAAATCGAAGATCTGGCCAAGAAGATCGCTGAAGCAAAAATGCCCAAGGCCGTTGAAGCAAAAGCAAAAAGCGAGCTAGGTAAGCTCAAGCAGATGTCGCCGATGTCTGCTGAGGCATCGGTGGTACGCAATTACCTGGAGTGGCTGGTAGGCGTTCCTTGGGAAAAGCGCAGCAAGGTTCGTAAGGATCTTAAATTGGCGCAGCAGGTGCTGGATGAAGACCATTACGGGCTTGAAAAAGTCAAAGACCGCATTTTGGAATATCTTGCCGTGCAGACTCGCGTGCAGAAAATGAAGGGCCCCATTCTGTGTCTGGTCGGTCCGCCTGGCGTCGGTAAAACATCGCTTGGGCAGAGCATTGCCAAGGCCACCAACCGCAAGTTCGTGCGTATGGCATTGGGCGGCGTTCGAGATGAAGCAGAAATCCGCGGTCATCGCCGTACCTATATCGGGTCCATGCCAGGCCGCATCGTGCAGAACCTCAATAAAGCTGAAAGCCGCAATCCGCTGTTCGTACTCGATGAAATCGATAAGATGAGCAATGATTTCCGTGGCGACCCTGCAGCTGCATTGCTGGAGGTTCTGGATCCCGAACAAAACCATAATTTTAATGACCACTATCTCGAAGTCGATCTTGACCTGTCCGAGGTGATGTTTATTGCAACCTCTAATTCCATGAATATCCCAGGCCCGCTGCTGGATCGCATGGAAGTCATCCGGATCCCCGGTTATACCGAAGATGAAAAACTGAACATCGCCCTGAAATACCTGTTGCCAAAGCAGCTCAAAGCCAATGGTTTGAAAGAAGGCGAGCTGCTGATCGACAAGGAAGCGGTTCGGGATATCGTGCGCTATTACACGCGCGAATCCGGTGTGCGCAGCCTGGAACGCGAGCTGGCGAAGATATGCCGTAAGGTTGTGAAGGAAATCGCTTTGGCCGGCCCCTTACCTAGAGTGAAAAAAGCGGCAAAAACTACCAAAGCGGTATCGGCCAAGAAACCGCGGGCAATGCCTTCCAAGAAAGTGAACTCCACCAATCTGGACCGCTATCTGGGTGTCAGGCGCGTTGATTTCGGCCGTGCCGAAGAGCAAAGTGAAATCGGCTTGGTTACCGGCCTGGCCTGGACTGAAGTCGGTGGCGATCTGCTGCAGATTGAAGCAACCCTGATGCCAGGCAAAGGCCAAATGATCCTCACTGGGCAATTGGGCGATGTCATGCAGGAGTCGGTCAAGGCCGCCTACAGCGTAGTGCGCTCACGCAGTCTGCAGTTGGGGTTGGATCCGGATTTCCACAATAAATTCGACACCCATGTGCATGTGCCTGAAGGTGCAACGCCGAAGGACGGACCGAGCGCAGGTATTGCCATGGTGACTGCATTGGTATCGGCACTGTCGAAAGTGCCGGTTCGCGCGGATGTTGCCATGACCGGTGAAATCACTCTGCGAGGCCGTGTGCTTCCCATTGGAGGATTGAAGGAAAAACTTTTGGCGGCATTGCGCGGCGGCATACGTACGGTTTTGATACCAGAGGAAAACCGCAAAGATCTGGCGGAAATTCCCGAAAATGTCACGCGCGGTATGGAAATCATTCCAG
Organism: Gammaproteobacteria bacterium; assembly: GCA_024642445.1. Classification (GTDB taxonomy): domain Bacteria; phylum Pseudomonadota; class Gammaproteobacteria; order Xanthomonadales; family Xanthomonadaceae; genus Arenimonas. Next base: position 9,588 of record JAHEBG010000009.1, read on the forward strand.
TTAAATGGATTGATCAGGTCCTGGATATCGCTTTGGTAAAGCCATTTTTGGAACCCAAGAAAAGTACCGCTGTCAAGAAAAAAGTCAAGAAAAAAGTCATGAAATCAAAGGCAAAACAAAGTCCAGCGCAGAGGCATACCCATTAATCTGCAAAAAACTCTACAAAGCACGAAAATAAAGGCTTGCAGACTATTGCGTGCAGGTGGAATCACTGGTATAAAATAATGCAACCGAGTCTTGAATACGATTCACGGCTTCGGCGAATTGGTTAGGTTGGGGATTACCTGGACTTAATTTCTACATTTTCGCGAACATTCGCATTGGGAGATTTAAAAAAATGAATAAAGCTGACTTTGTTGCCGCCGTAGCGGAAAAATCCGATCTGTCGAAAGCCGCCGCTGCCGGCGCCGTCGATGCCGTCATTGAAGTGATTACCAAAGCCCTGAAAAAAGGCGACACCGTAACACTCGTTGGTTTCGGTACATTCTCGGTGCGTAAGCGTGCTGCCCGTCAAGGCCGCAACCCACAAACCGGTGCGACCATCAAAATCAAAGCCTCGAAAAATCCTGGCTTCAAAGCCGGTAAGGCATTGAAAGACGCCGTCAACAAGTAATTGAGCGCTTTTCTCAATTAGTAGTTGTCACTTGCGGGTGGAATAGTGTATGCTACGCATCCTGCTTGGGGTGCTTAGCTCAGCGGTAGAGCGTCTCCCTTACACGGAGAGGGTCGGGGGTTCGAAACCCTCAGCACCCACCAGTTCCACCAGGCAAAAGAACGTGGAGTGGTAGTTCAGTTGGTTAGAATATCGGCCTGTCACGCCGAGGGTCGCGGGTTCGAGTCCCGTCCACTCCGCCACTATTGAAAAGGCACCTTCGGGTGCCTTTTCTTTTACGTGCGTTTCCACGGCAAAAGCTTCTATAATAGACGACTCAGACTCGTTTAGAACCCAAATCTCATGCTGCAAAATATCCGTGAAAATTCGTCCGGCTGGGTGGCAAAACTGCTGCTTGCCGCCATCATCGTGGTTATGGCGTTTTTCGGTTTCAGCGATTACCTCTCGCCGAAAATTGAAAACTACGCCGCTAAGGTGGTGTTGCCGGGCAAGTTCCTTGGTTACGGTGAAAAAACCATTGAAATTTCAACAGACGAATTCCGTCGCCGTTTTGATCAAGTCCGTCAGGCCCAACGCCAACAGCAGGGCGAAGCGTTTGATGCCGCGGCCTTTGAAAAGCCCGAAAACAAACGCGTGATCCTCGAACAGATGATTGATGAAGCCGCTATGCAGATGGGTGCCCAGCAGGCCGGCGTGGTAATTTCGGACGCCATGGTGCAGGAGGAAATCCTCAAGATTGATGCCTTCAAAGTCAATGGCACGTTTGATAAAACCACCTACCAGCTTGCGCTGCAGCAGCAGGGTTATACGCCATTACAGTTCCAGGGCCTGATTCGTCAGGATCTACTGACCCGTTTCATCGTTGGCGAATACATCAATTCCGGCATTGCCTCCAAAGCCGAAGCGGAAGCGCTTCTGAAGCTTTCCCAGCAGACCCGCGATATCAACTACATCGAACTGCCGGCACCGGCGCTCAATACCGAAGCGACTGATGCTGAATTGATGGCTTGGTACAACGGACACAAGTCCGATTACCGTACGGAAGAAACCGTTGCCATCGAATACGTCGAACTCGACCAGTCGATGGTGGATACCGATTTGGTGGTGGATGATACGGCGCTGCGCCAGCGTTATCAGGAGCAGATCGCACAATACAGCTCACCCGAGCAACGCGTGGCTTCGCATATCCTGGTCAGTGTCGATGAGGGCGCATCTTCGGTAACCGATGCTGCCGCCAAAGCCAAAGCGATGGACATCACAAAGAAAGCCAGAGCAAACCCTAACGGTTTCGCTGAACTGGCGAAAAGCTCGGATGACATTGCCACCAAGGATGCCGGCGGTGATTTGGGTCCGGTGGAAAAAGGCATTTTCGGTGATGCCTTCGATGCGGCGTTTTTCGCCTTGAAGCCTGGACAGATTTCCGACCCTGTGCGTATGGACGATGGCTGGCATGTGCTGTATTACCGCGAGTTGATAGCCGGCCAGGTGCGGCCGTTCGAAGAAGTCCGCAATGACATCGAAGCCAGCTATTTGAGCTCCGAAAAAGAGCGCCGTTTCAACGAAATCGCCAATAAAATGGTCAATGCCGTCAGTGAAGGTAGCACCTCGCTGGAACCGGCGGCCAAGGCCATTGGCAAGCCGCTGTTGCAGACCTCGGCATTTACCCGCCGTGCCGGCGAAGGTATTGCCGCACTTGACCCAATCCGGAAAGCGGCATTTTCAGACGATGTCTTGAAAGAGCGCCGTGTCAGTGAGTTGGTTGAAATCGAGCCGAACCATGTGGTTTTACTGCGTGTGGTTGATCATGTGCCCGAACGCACACTGCCGTTCGCTGATGTCAAAGATATTGCGCGTCTGGCCTTCGTACAGGACCGTGCATCCAAAGCTGCCGAGAAGCAGGCAAACGCGTTGTTGCAGCGCTTCAATAAGGGTGAAAGCCTGCAAACGCTTGCTACGGAGCTGGCACGCCCGATTGAGCCGGCTGTGGGCGTGGGCAGACAAGCGCCTGCCCCACAGTTCCAGCCCTTAGTTCAAGAAGCTTTCCGTCTGAAAAAACCCACAACAGAGGCTGCCGGTGGTGCCGGCATAGCCAAACTGCCGGATGGCCGTTTCATTCTTATGCAATTGGTTAAGGTTAATGAGCCTGATTTTTCCGGCCTCGACCCGACAGTTATGGTGAATACCACCAAGAACATTGGGCAAATTCGCGGCGATCAGCAAGCACGTGAATACATCAAAGCGTTGCGAAAACGCTATGTGATACAAATTGCCGAAAGTCGCCTTTGATTGCAATTAGAAACCCGGTTCTGCCGGGTTTTTAATTGCCGTTATCCAGGATCTCGATGGGGTAATCGCTTTCCCGCGGCGTGAATTGGGCATCCTCTGGAAGCTGTACGCCAAAGCTTTCGGGGTTCTGCATGAAGCAAGACAATGCCTGGATTTTCCGGACATAGGCATAGGTATGCGGTGCCAACCCTTTGGGCAGCCGTTTTTCAGCATCTACACGAGCCAGTTTTTGGCGGCGCAGACTCAAACGAAGCCGGCTATCGCCGGCATTGTAGGCCATGATACTGGTGGGCCAGTCGCCGAACTGTTTCTGAAGCTGCTCAAGATACGATAAAGCGGCGTCAGTTGCATGGATATAATCCATTCGCCCGTCTTTGCTGCCACCGATTTTCAATCCGAAATGTTTTGCTGTCAGCGGCATTAATTGCCAAAGCCCTTTAGGGCCGCCCTTGGCCACGGCATCGGGTTGGAATCGGCTTTCCACAAACGGAATCAAAGCGAACTCCATCGGTAACTCGCGCTGTGCGGCCTGGAAGCTAACATGATCCAATACCGGCAACATTTCCGCTAACTGCTGTTGGAAGCGATCAGGGCGATGGATATACGCTTTCATCCAGACACTGTTGCGGGCCTTGGGCGTGCAGGATGTCGGGCTCAAGGCATTGCGGATGCGAGTATAGACTTCGCTGCCCGATCGCAGCGATATAGAGCTGCTGTCTGAAGCGGGGGTGTCGGTATCTGCCTGCGCCATGGCTTGATTGGCGGCAGTTGCCAGAACTGCGAAGGCGATGCCGAGAGCAAGCGCTTTCAAAACGCATCCTTCCAGGCACGAAGGGCCGTGAAGCGTGCCAGTCGATCCGTCGGCATAGTTCCCAGATGCTCTGGCAGGCCAGTCAGCTTTTCTGGATAATCCGTACGCAGAAATGGATTGCAGGCTTTTTCCAGGGCAATGGTGCTGGGCAGTGTCGGTAGCCCCATTTGCCGTTGATGCTTGCACCGTGCTATCCACTCCGAACGCACCGGATTGTTGGGCTCGGCAGCACAGGCAAAGCGGGCATTGGCCAAG
>JAHEBG010000198.1 GCA_024642445.1 Gammaproteobacteria bacterium
ATGCTGTGTCCATTCGCAAAGCCTTAGAGCAGGGCAACTCGGCACGTTTTGAAAGCACCGAATTGTACCGGCGCGTTTTTGATTTGGCCGAAGCCAAAATTCAAGGGCCGTTGGCACGGGCTCGCTTGCCGGAAATTGATTTAAACAGCCCAAAAATTACCCGGCAGCTCACCACCGCGTGGTTTGCTGATCGGGTTAATACGCGCTGGAAAAAATGCATGGCGCGGCCGTAGCATGAGCCGAGCTAGAACGATTTAGAAAAGTCTAAATCTGCACTTACTGTACGGCTACTAGAATAGATATCAAGGGCGCTTGCCATTGTCTAGCCAAGTTATCAAGGCTGTAAAGGCAAGTTCAACATCGTCGGGTGTGAACGCGCAATGACCGTCACCGATGGAAGCTAGTGTCAAGACATTGCTTGCATGGCCCGTGTCCTCAGCAAGTTTTGCATAGCGTGATGAAATTCGTCCAGGCACAGTAGGGTCTGTTCGGTTAGCCATCATGACAACAGGCTTTGATGCCGTGCCGAGTAAGGTAGCATTTTTCTGTGTATAGGCCATAGCACCGGGGTCGCCGCTATACCGCCGTACACCTTTGTTAAGTTCTGCATCATCAATAAAGCCAGCATAGATTGCATGGCTGTTATCAACAGGAAAACCGCCGGCGCGTTCAATCATTTCACGTAACACCACGTAACGTGTCAAGATGCCACCGGCAAGTTCTGCGCGTGTAATTTCGAAACGTTCTGCAAGTGCGGCCGCTAAGTCTTCATTGCTCTGTAGTGCGAGCTCTAATACGCCAGGGTCAAACATCGGAGGCGAGTTTGTATCAGCAAGACCATCGGGTGCTAGCGGTATCGCTCCTGGGAAGTAATAGTCAAAAACAGTTAATGTTCCAACCACGCCATCCAGGAACATGTCCGTGGCTGAAGCATTCGCACCACACAATGCCACTGCACCGCTGTAGTCATTCGGATGTCTTTCCAACGTGGCCAATACCAAATGCCCGCCCAGTGATTGCCCAAACAATAATGTCCTGCGTGGCTTACCTATTATGCTTATTGCTTTCTGTCGCAAGCGTTCATTATCATTGAGTGCTTCCGCAACGGCCCAGCCTTGCGTTGCGTATTGACTCTGCGCTACCGCATACCCCTTTGAGAGCAGCCAGCGGTCAAAATCATTGGGCGGAATTTCCGGTGCTCGCGGCATACCTTTGGGTTCATAGCCATGCAAATACATCACCAAATCACCGTTCCATTTATTGGGCAAGTCAATCCTATACGGTGCTTGCTCAATAACCCCGGAGTGTGAGCTAAATGCAGTCGATGCAGTTTCTGAGGCAAATGCAATTGAAGAACTTAAGCCTAATATTGCTAGTATTAACCGTACTTTTAAACAGATATATTTGTGCATGTCGGCGCTCAATCGAAATTAAATACTGACCAGTTCCTTGAAGCCGCCCCAGATCATGCGCTTGCCATCAAACGGCAGGGTCTTCGGATCCATGAATTTAGCCAAACGTTTATCTGCCATTACCGCTGCCATGATGCGGTCGCGCTCTTTGCGGTTGATATACAGCACATAGGCGAATACCGCCACTTCATCGTCTTGCAGTTTCACCGCACGCGGAAACGAGGTGCGCTTGCCGTACGGCACGTCATCGGCAATGGCTTCCATATATTGCAATGCCCCATATTCCTTCCAGACTTTGCCGCAGGCGCGGGCCATTTTTTTATAATCGGCCAGTTTGTCTTTTTTTACCGGGGTCACAAATCCGTCAACGTACATGGCATTCTCCAAGGTGGGGTTTAGGCATTATCATGCGCCCGTTTTGGCAGAAATGCACCCTAGCGGTTCAGTGCCTGCCAGGCCGGTTTTACGAATACCGCCGAAAGGATAATGGCGACACCAATATAAAATTTCACGCCAAGCTCTTGGTATTCGCCCAAGAACAATGCGGCCAAGACAATGGCGTATACCGGCTCCAAATTCAACGACAACTGGGTAGTGAAGGCACTTACATGGCGCAGTGCGCGCAGTGACAGAATAAAGGGAAACAGGGTGCAGGCCACGGCCAATATCAACAACAGCATGCCGTCGCTTAGGTTGGGGGTAATGAACGTGGCATTGAAACCGAAATAGCCGATGCTGACCAGCGCCAGAAACGCCGCACCCACGCTCATTTCAATGAAGGTCACCGCTTCCGGCTCGGCATCGTGCACATAGCGCTTATTCAATACCGCAAACAACGAGGTGAGAAAGGCCGAAGCAATACCCACCACGATGCCCAGATGCATATGCAAGGGCACGCCGCCCACCAACAGATAGACGCCAGGCAACACCGCTATACCCAACAGCAACTCACTTTTATCGTGTTTTTTGTTGGTGAGTATCGGCTCCAAAACCGCAGCGAACACCGAACCTAGCGCCAGGCAACTGACCGCCACCGAGGCGTTGGCCAGTTTGATGGCGCCGTAGAAGGTAAGCCAATGCAGCGCCACGATGCAACCTATGCCGGCATAGGTCAGCAGGCGTTTCGGCGGCATGCTACGCAGGCCCTGCCATACCTGTGGCAGCATCGCCAACAATACCGCCACAATGGCCATGCGCCATACCACCAGCGCTTGCGCCGGCAGCGTAATCAGCTTGCCCAGAATGGCAGTGAAGCCCCAGAGCAATACGCACAACTGGATATGCCAAAAAGCGCGGCGCTCGAGCGCGGTTTCGGACATGGCTTAGGCTTTGCCGGCTTTTTTCGAGGCCGATTTTTTTGTAACCGACTTTTTCACAGTGACTTTTTTTGCAACAGTTTTCTTCACAACAGCTTTCTTAGCAGGGGCTTTTTTCACGGCTGGCTTTTTTGCCGGCGCCACTGCAGATTTATCTTGCGGCTTGCCGGTGATTACGGCCAGCACATCGGCGGCATGGGTTTTGGTGTTGACCTTTTCCCAGACATGTTCGATTTTCCCATTGGTGCCTACCAGGAAGCTGCTTCGGGAAATGCCCATGTATTTTTTACCGTACATCGATTTCTCGACCCAAACGCCGTAGGCTTCAATCAGGGTTTTTTCGGTGTCGGCCAGCAGCGGAAAGCGCAGCCCGTATTTCGCGGCAAATTTGGCATGACTGGCCACCGAATCCATACTTACGCCAAACACCGCGATGCCCAGTTTATTGAACTGTTCCAGATCCGATTGCAGACCGCAGGCCTGAACGGTGCAGCCCGGGGTGGCGTCCTTGGGGTAGAAATACACCAGATACGGCTTGCCTTTCAGGGCCTTGGAATCTTGCACGGCACCGGTCTGATCGGCAATTCGGAAGGCAGGCGCGGTTTTACCAGAGGTCAACATTTCAGGGTCCTTTTACAGTAGGGTCAAGCCGTGTAGTGTACCGGTGCACAGGCTTGCATTGCGTGAAACCGATGTTTAATATATTAAACACATGTTGAGGAAAAAACGATGAGTAAGAATGCCGATTTGCAGCAGCGCCGGGTGGATGCAGTAGCACGCGGGGTAGGCAATGCCACCCAGCTTTATGCCGTACGGGCAGACAACGCCGAGGTCTGGGATGCCGATGGCAAACGCT
>JAHEBG010000199.1 GCA_024642445.1 Gammaproteobacteria bacterium
ACCGGCGCGCCGGTATACATCAAAGTCGAGGGAAAACTGTACCCTCTGGGAAACAACGGATTGCCGTCCGGCATGGTCAAGAAAATCGCCGGGTCGCTGCTTGAAGAATCGCGCTATGCCATATTCGAGCAGGAGCTGGAATACAACATGGCCATTTCCCTGAAAGAGGCCGGCAGGTTCCGTATCAATGTGTTCAAACAACGTGGCGAAATCGCCATGGTCATCCGCGCCATCAAAAGCGAAATCCCCTCGATTGAACAATTGCAATTGCCGCAGATTCTCAAACACATCATCAATGAGCCACGCGGATTGGTACTGGTGGTTGGATCCACCGGTTCGGGTAAATCCACCGCGCTGGCGGCGATGATAGATCATCGCAACGAAACACAGTCCGGCCATATTCTGACCATTGAAGATCCAATTGAATTCCTGCATCGGCACAAAAAATCCATCGTCAACCAGCGTGAAGTGGGCCTGGATACCCACGCCTTCCACAACGCGCTGAAAAACGCCATGCGCGAAGCACCCGATGTGATTTTGATCGGTGAAATCCTGGACACCACCACCATGGAAGCCGCGATTGCCTTCGCCGAAACAGGGCACCTGTGCCTTGCCACCCTGCACTCCAACAATGCCGATCAGACCTTGGAGCGCATCCTCAACTTCTTCCCGGAATCGGCGCACAAGAACATTCTGATGAACCTGGCGCTGAACCTTAAAGCGGTAATATCCCTGCGCTTGGTCATCGGCGAAGACGGCCTGCGCATGCCGGCCTCGGAAGTGTTGATCAATACGCCGATGATCCGAGACCTGATCCGTCGCGGTGAAATTCATGAGATCAAGGAAGCCATGGATAAAAGCCTTGAAGACGGCATGCATACCTTCGACCAATCCCTGTACAAACTGTACAAGGAAGGCCGGATTAACCTGGAAGAGGCCTTGCGCAAAGCCGATTCACGGGACGGCTTGGCACTGAAAATACGCCTCTCTGAAGGTGCCAATGCCGAACATGACCCCTATGGCGACCTTTACGGCCAACAATAAGTTGCCAGAGTTTGCCTAGATCATTGGCTGCCAAGCACCTGCGTATTGGCGTGCTTACTTAACGCGGAACTCTTCCGGCGTATCCGGTTGCCGGCCTGGATGCGCCGCAATAAATGCCGGCAGGCTCTGGCACTTGCCAATCAATGCCTGAACTTCCGGATACGGATCCATATCCAGGCTGAAACGGGCTGCAGCGAACGCGTGCGGCACCAAACAGCATTCCAGCAATCCTGGGGCATCGCCGAACGCAAATGCGGTGCCTTTCGGTAAGGCTGCTAGCTGTTTTTCCACGGCAGTGAAATTCACCTGCAGCCAATGCCTGACCCAAGCATTTCGCGCGCTTTCATCCAACTGATGCTCTGACTGCAAATACTGCAATACCCGCAAATTCATCATGGGCTGACCTTCGGAAACCACATACAACGCCATGGCCCGCGCGTTGGCACGCGCTACCGGATTACCGGGCAGCAACGCCGGCCCTTTGAATGCTTCATCCAGGTATTCAATGATTGCAATGGATTGCCCGATGGCCTGACCGTTGTGCAACAGTGTCGGCACCAAACCCTGCGGATTGATTTTCCGGTAGGCTTCGGCATGCTGCTGACCGCCGTCTTGCAACAAGTGCACCGGCTCAATCCGATACGGCAAGCCTTTCAGATTGAGTGCGATGCGCACACGATAACTGGCACTGGAACGCCAGTAATGGTAAAGGGTCAGTTCGTCCGACATGCTCAGGCTCCCGGGTGTTCCTGGATACGTTGTTCAATGGCACCAAACAGGCTGTTGCCGTCGGCATCCAGCATTTCAATACGCACCACATCGCCGAAGGCCATGAACGGTGTGCTGGCTTTGCCGTCACGCAGGGTTTCCACCGTACGCAGTTCGGCGAAACAGGAAGCACCCTTGCCGGTATCTTCATTGGCAACGGTTCCGGAACCTACGATAGTGCCGGCACTGAGCGGTCGGGTTTTCGCGGCATGGGCAATCAGCTCGGCGAAATTGAATTGCATATCGACACCGGCTTCCGGTGCACCGAACCATGCGCCGTTAATATGGGTAAGCAAGGGCAGATGGATTTTGCTGTCACGCCAAGCACTGCCCAACTCATCCGGCGTAATCAGAACCGGGCTAAGGCAGGAACGCGGCTTGGATTGCAGGAATCCGAAGCCTTTGGCCAATTCGGCCGGAATAAGATTGCGCAGGGAAACGTCGTTGACCAGCCCGATCAGCTGGATGTGTTCAGCCGCTTGGGCACTGCTCACCGCCATCGGCACATCGTCGGTCACTACGATAACTTCTGCCTCCAGATCGATGCCATAGGTTTCACTGGCCACCAGCACCGGGTCGCGCGGACCGTAGAATCCGGCAGAAACCGCTTGGTACATCAGCGGGTCGCTGTAAAAACTTTCCGGTACTTCGGCACCGCGTGCTTTACGCACTCTGGCCACATGTGGCAGGTAGGCGCTGCCATCCACGAATTCATAGGCGCGTGGCAGTGGCGAAGCCAGCGCATCCATGGCTAGCGTGAATACCGCTTCGGCGTCGATGGTTTCGACATTGCCATGGTTCAAGGCTTCGTAGACGCGGTTCAAACGTGGCGCGGCATCCTGCCATTCTTCCAATGCCCGCTGCAATGTTGACGCAATGCTTGGAACCTTCACTGCGCGTTGCAGATCACGGGATACAACAATCAGCGTGCCGTCACGGCCGCCTTCTTTCAATGACGCAAGTTTCATAATTATTCCTGGGTACGGCGGAAATGGTTTTGCAGGCCCTGCCAGCAATCCTGGTAATTGGCCTGCCTGCTAGTGCACTGCGATGCCTGCGCGGTCACCGAAAATACCGAGCGGCTTTCGAACATGAATGCCATGGTATCGGATATCACGTCGGGCGCGCTCAGATCGGCATTGCTGGCTTTGTCGAAGGTGGCGGCATCCGGGCCATGACCGGTCATGGCATTGTGCAACGATGCGCCGCCCGGAACGAAGCCATCGGCTTTGGCATCATAGACCCCGTGAATCAGGCCCATGAATTCGCTGGCGATATTGCGGTGGAACCAGGGCGGACGAAACGTATTCTGCGCCACCAGCCAACGTGGCGGGAAAATCACGAAGTCAAGGTTGCTGGTGCCGTCAGTATCGCTCGGCGAATACAACACCAGAAAAATGCTGGGGTCCGGATGGTCGTAACTGATTGAGCCTATGGTATTAAAACGGCGCAGATCGTATTTATACGGGGCGTAGTTGCCGTGCCAAGCCACCACATTCAGCGGTGAATGGCTAATTGAGGCTTTCCAAAGCCGGCCCTGGAATTTATTGAGCAGGGAAAAATCGCCATCGCTGTCTTCATAACAGGCTACGGGATACTGAAAATCGCGTGGATTGGCCAATCCGTTGGAGCCTATCGGGCCCAAATCAGGCAGACGCAGCAAGGCGCCATAATTTTCGGCCACATAGCCTGAAGCCAAATTATCCCGCAGTTCCACACGGAAACGTATGCCACGAGGAATCACTGCGATTT
>JAHEBG010000200.1 GCA_024642445.1 Gammaproteobacteria bacterium
GTTCAAAGTGCAAGCCGAGTACATGACCACCACCATCAGCCGTACTCTGAATCCGAATTTCAGCGGCGACAGCTGGTATGTGTACGGTGTATACAACCTTACTGGCGAAACTTGGGGCTATAAAGGCGGCACCATTACCACCGGTCTGCCGAACGAACCGGAATCGGGTATGTGGCAACTGGCCGTTCGCTACGATACGGCTGATCTGAACGACGGTGCGGTATTGGGTGGCAAGGAAAGCAATCTGACCGTGGGTGTAAATTGGTACTTGCGCTCCAACTTCAAGCTGGCTGCCAACTATGTGAAAGTTTTGGACCATAACAAAGGCTTGATTCAGGATGAGCCGAGCATTGCCGAATTGCGCGCCCAGTTTTACTGGTAAGCCATCGTCATAAACTTGTAATAATTGTCATTCATACTACGCCAAGCTCAATAAGGGCTTGGCAATTTGGAGCAAAACCATGTTGAAACACGCAAAAATCTCGCTGTTGGCCTTGGCACTTGCCGCCGGCAGCCTGGCCGCACAAGCCGCCGAAGTCACCGGCGCCGGCGCCTCATTCGTTTTTCCAGCCATGTCCAAGTGGTCGGCCGATTACAACAATGCCACCAAGAACAAGGTCAATTACCAATCCATCGGCTCCGGTGGCGGTATTGCCCAGATTAAAGCGGCAACGGTGGATTTCGGATCCAGCGATGCCCCATTGAAAGCCGATGATTTGGCTGCATCCGGTTTGGCGCAATTCCCTTCGGTGATGGGCGCCGTGGTGCCGGTAGTGAACATTCCGGGCCTTAAACAAGGCGACGTGAAACTGACCGGTCCGATTCTGGCCGACATCTTCATGGGCAAAGTCACCCAATGGAACGACCCGATCATTGCCGCAGTAAACCCTGGCATCGCGTTTCCGGCCCAGAAAATCACGGTGGTACACCGTTCCGACGGCTCCGGCACCACCTTCAACTTCGTCAATTATTTGTCGAAAGTAAATCTGGATTGGCGTAACAAGGTGGGCGAAGGTACCGCCGTGAAATGGCCGATCGGAATCGGTGGCAAGGGCAACGAAGGCGTTGCTGCATACACCAAGCAGATCAAAGGTGCCATTGGTTATGTTGAACTGTCGTACGCGGTAACCAACAAGCTGAATTACGTGGCTGTACGTAATCGTGCTGGCAATTTCATCGTGCCCAGCAATGCATCCATTAAAGCGGCAGCAGCTTCCGCCGAGTGGGGCAGCGTCAAGGATTTCTCGCTGGTCATCACCGATGCCCCGGGTGCCGATGCTTACCCGATTGCCGCTACCAATTTCATCTTGATGTACAAACAGCCGAAAAATGCCGGTCGCAGTAAAGCCGCGCTAGACTTCTTCAATTGGGTCTATGCCAATGGCGATGCTGCTGCTGAAAATCTGGGCTATGTAGCGCTTCCGGCGGAATTAACCGCACAAATCAAAGCCTACTGGGCTGCCAACATCAAGTAATTGCAGTATCCTAAGCCCGGTGCAAACGAAAGTTTGTGCCGGGTTTTTCCACATTCGGATGTGCCATGACGAATATCCAAAGCCAAACACGTACCAGAACGGACACGCGCAACGATCGATTGTTCTCTACAACCGTTGCCGTTGCCGGTTTTTTCGTACTGATTTCACTGTTTGCCGCAGCGGCCATGATGTTCAAGGGCGGCTGGCAGGCGTTCAGCACATTCGGCATGGGCTTCCTGTTCGATGCCAACTGGGATGTGGCTCAAGGCCACTATGGCGCAATGGTGCCGATTTTCGGAACCGTCATCACCTCATTCATTGCGCTGCTGATTGCAGTACCCATCAGCTTTGGCATTGCCATTTTCCTTACCGAACTGTCGCCGAACTGGTTGCGGATTCCGGTCTCTTCCGCTATTGAATTACTGGCCGGTATTCCGTCCATCATTTTTGGCATGTGGGGTCTGTTTATTCTGGTGCCCTTCCTGGGCGAATACGTATTCCCATGGCTCTCCGAGAATCTCGGTGAAAAAGCCGTTATTGGTCCCCTGTTTCAAGGTCCGCCGCTAGGTATCGGTGTCGGCACGGCCGGATTGGTGCTGGCCATCATGATTATTCCTTTCATCTCTTCGGTGATGCGTGAAGTATTCCTGACGGTACCGACGCAATTGAAAGAGTCGGCCTATGCCTTGGGCTCAACCACCACTGAAGTGGTCTGGAATATCGTGTTGCCGTACACCCGTTCCGCCGTTATTGGCGGTATTTTTCTGGGCCTGGGCCGAGCCTTGGGTGAAACTATGGCCGTGACATTCGTGATCGGCAATGCCTATGAAATCAGCGCCGGCCTGCTGAATCCCGGCACATCCATCGCCTCGACCATTGCCAATGAATTCGGCGAAGCCGTGGATCCACTGCACAAATCTTCATTGCTGGCACTGGGTTTCGTCCTATTCATTCTAACGTTCTGCGTGCTCAGCCTTGCCAAACTGATGCTGCGCCAGCTTAAAAAACGGGACGGTAACTGATGTCCAGCACTCAACGTCTTTATAACCGACGCCGATTCTATAATGCCAGCACTATGGTTCTTTCAGGGCTAGCAACGGCTTTTGGTTTGTTTTTTCTAACCTGGATACTGTTCGTCACAGTCAGCAAAGGCTTTGATGCGCTTGGCCTGCACTTGTTCACCCAGATGACGCCACCGCCGGGCGAGGAAACCGGCGGCATGCTGAACGCCTTGATGGGTAGCCTGATGATGTGTCTGGTAGCCGTGTTGATGGCAGCTCCTATAGGCATTGCCGCTGGCACCTATCTGGCCGAATACGTAAATTACCACTGGATTGGTGAGACCATCCGTTTCGTCAACGATATTTTGTTGTCGGCCCCATCGATTGTTCTGGGCTTGTTCGTATTCACCTTGGTGGTTGAAACCAGTGGCGGATTTTCCGGCTGGGCCGGCGCCATCGCGCTGGGTTTCATCGTGTTGCCGGTTGTGGTTCGTACCACCGATGAAATGATCCGTCTGGTACCGGTTCAGATGCGCGAGGCCGCACTTTCGCTGGGCATTCCGCAGTGGAAGGTCAACACCCAGATTCTCTACCGCGCCGCACTTCCGGGCATTCTCACCGGTATTTTGCTGTCACTGGCACGTATCAGCGGCGAAACCGCCCCACTGTTGTTCACGGCACTGAACAATCAGTATTGGAATACCGATATGAGCAAGCCAATGGCCAGCGTGCCCGCGGTGGTATTTCAATTTGCCATGAGCCCTTTTGAATATTGGAACAAACTTGCCTGGGCCGGCGCACTTATCGTCACCCTGTTCGTTCTGATCATCTCCGTCTTCGCCCGCGTTGTTCTCGCCCGGAAAAAATAATATGGCCAACTTCCATCTCAATGTTCCGCAATCTGCAACCGTCAGCAGCAATACGCCGGTAAAACTGTCGGCGCGCGACCTTGCCTTTTACTACGGCGATTTCAAAGCCATCAAGGAGCTGTCTCTTGACGTTCCGGAAAACAAAGTTACGGCATTGATTGGTCCCTCGGGCTGCCAAGTCAACATTACTTCGGATTTTCAACCGCATCTACAGCCTGT
>JAHEBG010000201.1 GCA_024642445.1 Gammaproteobacteria bacterium
CCGGCGCGCAAAAGCCAATTGAAGCCGCGGATGTTGCAGCGATGATGGCGTATGCCGAACGCGTGGTGATTGTGCCCGGCTATGGTCTGGCTGTGGCGCAGGCGCAGCATAAGGTCTGGGAATTGACCCAGCTTTTGCAGAAACGGGGTGTCAAGGTCAAGTTCGCCATCCATCCCGTGGCGGGGCGCATGCCAGGACATATGAATGTGTTATTGGCGGAAGCCGGCGTACCGTACGATTTGATTGCTGACATGGATGATATCAATCCGGAATTCGCCACCACCGATGTCTCTTTGGTCATCGGCGCCAACGATGTGGTCAACCCTGTGGCCAAAACCGATCCGGCCTCGCCCATTTACGGCATGCCGATTCTGGATGTGGTCAACTCGCGCAATACCGTGGTGATTAAACGGGGTAAGGGCACCGGTTTTGCCGGTATCGAGAATGCTCTGTTTTATGCCGATAATACCCGCATGCTTTACGGCGACGGCGCCAAGGCGGTGGCCGATTTGGCCGCGGAGATCAAGGCGATTGACGGCGGGCATTAATACCGGTGTTTGCCAAGATGTACGCCAGTATCGGGGCACCGGCCAGATAAAGCCAATCTGTCGCAGCAAAGCGTAAGGACAGTAGGGATTCGAAAAGCCGGTAGCCCATCTGCTGCAGTGTTGCCGCAAAGGCAAAGCCACTGGCTTGCACTACGCTTGCCGAGGTAATCAACCATAAACTGGAGATACAGCAGGCTGCAGTGACTACCGGGGCAATCCATACGGCACTTTGCCGCCCTTCAGTGCGCGTCCAGCGCTCCAACAAAGCGATGTCCAGAGCTGCAATCAGGGCGAACCAGCTCAGTGCGTCCTGCATCTGCATGGCCATGGTGAACCAAACGGCAGCCATGGCCAATCCAGCCAGAAGGCTTATAAACAATGGTTTAATCAGGGCTTTATCAGGTTTTGACACAGCGCTTTGGCCTTTCCAGTAAACTATAGGGCAGTGTACCCTTTGGATGACCGATTGTGTCGTATTCACGAACCAGTGAGCCTGTAAAATTCGAGCGCGATTGCGATGTGGTTTTGGTTCCCCAAGGCGATAACGTTCAGTTGCCGGCCGGCACAGTGGGCTATATCACACAGGCATTGGGCGGTTCCTTCACTGTTTTCGTGGATGGCAATTTGTTTCGCGTGGCAGGAGAGCATGCCGATGCAATCGGCAAGACCGCCCCCAAGCCCTTGGCGCTGGACGATACCGAAGATGATGATGCGGTGGAAAAGCTGGTGTGGGCGCAGCTGCGTACCTGCTTCGATCCGGAAATTCCCATCAATGTGGTTGAACTGGGGCTGATCTACGATTGCCAGATTGAACGGCAGGCCGATGGGCATCGCAAGGTGGCCATACAGATGACCTTGACAGCACCGGCTTGTGGCATGGGCGATGTGCTGGTAGATGATGTTCGCTCGAAAGTCGAGCGCGTGCCTACCGTTATCGAAGCCGATGTTGACCTGGTATTCGACCCACCCTGGGGCAGGCACATGATGAGCGAGGCCGCTCAGCTGGAAACCGGAATGCTGTGATACGCTGATTCGGTCATCCCCTTTGAAGTGAAATCATGGTCAATTCGTCAGTCTCCGCAGTTTTTGTAAGCTTTCTCGCCATCGCAATGTCCACACCGTTGTCGGCAGAAACGTCCGAGGCGGAGCGCTCAGCAACAGCATTTCTGGCGGAGTTGGTTTCCGTGCCCACGGTTCAGGGCCAAGGCCAAGTGCCGGTACTTGCGGGCCGCATTCAACAGCATTTAATTGCCGGCGGCTTTGCGGCTTCCGATGTCATCGTCACACCAATGGAAGAAAGTGCCACGCTGGTGGCCCGCTACCGCGGCCGCGACTCGACACGACCTATCCTGATATCCAACCACTTGGATGTGGTGGAGGCCAAGCGCGAGGACTGGACGCGCGATCCATTCACCCTGGTAACCGAGAACGGCTACCACTTCGGGCGCGGAGTTTACGACAACAAGCTGGATGTGGCACTGACTGTCAGTACCTTGTTGCGCCTGAAACGGGAGGGTTTCGTGCCGGCGCATGACATTATTCTGGCCTTGTCCGGCGACGAAGAAACCGAAATGAAAACCACGGCGGCATTAAGCAAGCAATTCCCCGGCGCAGCCTTGGTGCTGAACGGAGACGGCGGCGGCGGTACCATGGCGGGCGATGAGCGTGCCGTGGTCTACAGTATCCAGACCGCTGAAAAAACCTACGCTACCTTCGAAATTGAAGTGACCAACCCCGGCGGCCACAGTTCACGGCCCAGAAAAGACAATGCCATCTACCAATTGGTCGATGCCCTGAAGCGCTTGGAGGCTTACGCGTTTCCTGTGCAAAGTAACGAGCAGACCCGTGCCGCTTTTGCCTTCACCGGTAAGCAGATGGGTGGAAGTCTGGGTATGGCGATGCAACGCTTCGCAGATAATCCTTCCGACCGTAATGCGGCTGCCGAAATATCCGATGATCCGGAATACGTAGGCACCTTGCGCACTACCTGTGTGGCAACACGGCTGCAGGCTGGCCATGCTGAAAACGCATTGCCGCAGAAAGCGGTGGCTACCGTCAATTGCCGGATATTTCCGGGAACACCGGTCAATCGTGTCCGCGAAGTAATTGCCGAACAGATCCAATTGCCCGAGTCCAGCGTGCGTGAAATTGGCAACGGATTTGGCAGCGAGGCTTCACCCCTGAGCCCAAAAGTTATGGCGGCATTACGCAAAGCGGTGGATGCCAATTTCCCGGGTTTACCTATCATCCCGACCATGTCCTCGGGTGCTACCGATAGCCTGTACTTCAGGGCCGAAGGCATTCCAAGCTATGGGGTTTCAGGCGCGTATGTCGATCCGCAAGACGATTTCAGCCATGGCCTCAACGAGCGGGTTCCGGTCAGCACTGTGGCGCGTGGACTTAAGCATTGGTATGTGCTACTGACCGAGCTAACGAAATAATCCGGGGTCAGTCAGCTTCAGCCGATGGCTTCGAAGCGGTTTGCCGACACGTTTTTTGTGACTTTGGCTGGATCCCAAATACGGCCGTTCATGGCAATGTAAACACCGGAAGGTAACGATTGCACGGCACCTACAGCGGTCCCGATGTTGAATTCGGCATCCGAGCCGCGAAAGCTGGCCGGGTTCAATGCGCCGGTAAGCACGATGGTTTTTCCGGGGACGGAAGACAGAACTTTGGCCGTATCAACCATGGTATCCGTGCCATGGGTAATCAGGATGTGCTGCTCGGGCCTTGCTTCAATGGTGGATTTCAGCAAATTGCGGTCGGCTTCGTTGATGTGCAGACTGTCTTTACGCATGAGCGAAAGTTCAGTGAACGGTATGGCCACACCCAGTTCTTTCAGGATTCGTCCGATCTGCGGCTCACCCACCTGATAATCGGATTTGTCATCGAAATAGATTTTATCGATGGTTCCGCCGGTGCTGATGATGAGTAAAGATTCCATGCATGTCTCCCTTGAAGCGGTATTTTAGCCTTTTACGGCAGAGTTGCGCT